>NZ_JBSXON010000086.1:0-105054 GCF_056859475.1 Halopseudomonas sp. L-58 | reverse complement strand
GGTCGATGCGGTGCTCACGCCCAGATCTTCCGGCTTGACGACTTCCAGCGGCTTCTTCTTGGCCTTCATGATGTTCGGCAGCGACGCGTAGCGCGGCTCGTTCAGACGCAGGTCAGTGGTAACGATGGCCGGCAGCTTCAGCGCAACGGTCTGCAGACCGCCGTCGATTTCGCGGGTGACCTTGACGCTGTCGCCGTCAACAGCGACTTCAGAGGCGAAGGTGCCCTGAGCGTAGCCGGACAGCGCAGCCAGCATCTGGCCGGTCTGGTTGTTGTCGGAATCGATAGCCTGCTTGCCGAGGATGACCAGCTGCGGCTGCTCTTTATCAACAACGGCTTTCAGCGCCTTGGCGATAGCCAGCGAGCTCAGCTCGTCGGCGGACTCGACCAGAACGGCGCGGTCAGCACCCAGTGCCAGCGCGGTACGCAGTTGTTCCTGGGCGGCGGTCGGGCCGACAGTGACAGCGACGATCTCGGTAGCAACGCCTTTTTCTTTCAGACGTACTGCTTCTTCCACGGCGATTTCGCAGAAGGGGTTCATCGACATCTTGACGTTGGCCAGGTCAACACCGGAGTTATCGGCCTTGACGCGAACCTTGACGTTGTAATCAACCACGCGCTTAACGGCAACGAGGATTTTCATGGACGTTAGTCCTCCACAAGTCTTGAGACGCCCGCGGGCGCATGACATTAAAAGGGCTGCATAGGATACCGGGCAGAGTGAGCGCCCGAAAGTGCAAATTGTCGCTTTGCTGGACAAAAATGCCGGGCTGGCGACCGATTGACGCCAGCCCGGCTGTCCGGAAGGAACTTACGCGACGCTCAGTTGCGCAGCATAGGCTTCCAGGTGGTGGTCGTCATCACCGAACTGGTGGCTGATCATGACCAGACGCTTGGCGTAGTGAGCACCGTTGTATTCCCAGGTCATGGCGATACCGCCATGCAGCTGGATGCACTGTTCGGCGACATAACGGCCAGCGCGGTTGATGACGAACTTGGCGGCGGCCAGCTTGGCACTGCGCTCGGCGCTGTCTTCGTCGTCAGCCAGGCAGGCTGCCAGGATCGCCATGGAGGTGGCGCGCTCCAGCTCGCTGATCATGTCGACCATGCGGTGCTGCAGAACCTGGAACTTGCCGATCGGCACGCCGAACTGCTTGCGGGTCTTCAGGTATTCCAGGGTCAGGTCGCAGGCGGTGCGCATGGCGCCGACCGCTTCGGCACACAGGGCAGCGATGGCGCGGCCGCTCTGGTAGCGAATGGCGTCATAGGCGTTGCCGGCTTCGCCCAGCAGCTCGCCCTGGACGTTGTCGAGGAACAGTTCGCACGCCTTGCGGCCGTCGACGGTGGCGTAGACGCGGCGGGTAACGCCGGCTGCGCTCGGGTCGATCACGAACAGGCTGATGCCCTGTTCGTCGCGGTTGTTACCTGCGGTACGGGCAGAAACCAGGATCTTGCCGGCAGTCTGACCGCCGATCACCACGCCCTTGCGGCCGTTCAGGACCCACTCGCCGCCCTGCTCGGAAGCCGTGGTGGTGACGTTGGCCAGATCGTAGTGACTGTTCAGCTCGTCCAGCGCAACCGCAGCCTGCAGTTCGCCGGTGGCGATGCCGCCCAGCAGCTCTTCTTTCTGGGCGTCGCTGCCCAGCTGGCCGATCAGGCCACCGGCCAGAATGACCGATTCCATGTAGGGTTCCAGGCAGATGCCCTTGCCCAGCTGTTCCATGATCAGCATGGTCTCAACGCCGGTGCCGCCGAAACCGCCCAGCTCCTCGGAGAAGGGAATGGCGGTCAGGCCCAGCTCACCCAGCTGTTGCCAGAATGCAGTGCTGAAGCCGGCTTCGCTCTCGCTGAATGCCTTGCGGCTTTCAAAGTCGTAAACGTCGCGAACCAGGCGTTCTGCGGTTTCCTGCAGCATCTGCTGCTCTTCAGTCAGTTTGAAATCCACGGTCAGCCTCCTCAGAGCTCAAGAATCATTTTCGAGACGATGTTCTTCTGGATCTCGTTG
Organism: Halopseudomonas sp. L-58; assembly: GCF_056859475.1. Classification (NCBI taxonomy): domain Bacteria; kingdom Pseudomonadati; phylum Pseudomonadota; class Gammaproteobacteria; order Pseudomonadales; family Pseudomonadaceae; genus Halopseudomonas; species Halopseudomonas sp. L-58. Next base: position 103,050 of record NZ_JBSXON010000086.1, on the reverse strand, counting down.
GATCCGCCGAAGATCGACAGTTTGCGCATGTTGAAGTACTGCGAAGCCGGGGAGGCAGCGTAGTCGTCGACCAGCATTTCGCCATCGAAGTCCAGGTCCAGCTCTTCCGGCAGGAAGGGCAGCGCGTACGGGCCCAGTGCCTTGCGCATCAGGTGCGTGATGGCCTGGCGGATTTCGGTGCCCTGTACTTTCAGGATGGAGCTTTCCGAGCCCGGTACGCCACCTTCGGAGGCGGCTGCGACGATGCGCAGGGTGCTCATTTCGGCGGCCATCAGCGACATTTCCACTTCCGCGATCTGGCTGCGGAACAGGGCGTCTTCGATCAGCGGCTTGCCGTTCTTCTGCTGCTTGGAGGCGATGCGCTTGAGGTTGGTCAGCGCGGCCTTGGATGCGCCGATACCTGCCAGGCCGGTACGCTCGTGGGTCAGCAGGTACTTGGCGCAGGTCCAGCCCTTGTTCTCTTCGCCGACCAGGTTCTCAACCGGAACCTTGACGTCGTCAAAGAAGACTTCGTTGACTTCGTGATCGCCGTCCAGGGTGATGATCGGACGCACGGTGATACCCGGGGTGGCCATGTCGATCAGCAGGAAGGAGATACCGCGCTGCTGCTGGGCTTCCGGATCGGTGCGCACCAGGCAGAAGATCCAGTTGGCGTGCTGGCCCAGAGTGGTCCAGGTCTTCTGACCGTTGACGATGTAGTAGTCGCCATCGCGCACGGCGCGGGTCTTCAGCGAGGCCAGATCGGAACCGGCGCCCGGCTCGGAGTAACCCTGACACCACCAGTCGGTGCCGTCGAGGATACGCGGCAGGTACTTGGCTTTCTGCTCTTCGGTACCGAACTTGATGATTACCGGGGCAACCATGTTGACGCCGAACGGCACCAGACGCGGTGCGCCGAAGGCGGCGGACTCTTCGTCAAAGATGTGCTTCTCGATCGGGCCCCAGGTGGTGCCGCCGTGCTCGACCGGCCAGCCCGGCGCGTACCAGCCACGCTTGGACAGAATTTTCTGCCAGCGCTCGTGGTCGGCCTTGTGCAGGTGCTTGCCCAGTTTGACCTTGGCAGCGATGTCGGCAGGCAGTTCCTGCTTGAGGAATTCACGCACTTCGTCGCGGAAGGCGAGCTGTTCGGGGGAGTAATGGATTTCCATTTTGTGTCCTCGTTGTAATACGGGTATCTGGCGACCGGTATCGTCACCGGTCGCGCTGATTCATCACAGATCGGCGAACTTGCGCCCTTCCTTGGCCAGTTTTTCCAGCAGGGCGGCCGGTTTCCACCAGGCGCCGTGTTGCTCGTGAAACTCGCAGATGCGGGCGTACACGCGATCCAGGCCGATCGCGTCAGCATAGAACATCGGGCCACCCTGGTGGGCCGGGAAGCCGTAGCCGTTCAGGTAGATGACGTCGATGTCGCTGGCGCGCTGGGCAATGCCTTCTTCCAGGATCTTGGCACCTTCGTTGATCAGCGCATAGATGGTGCGCTCGATGATGTACTCATCGCTCAGCTCTCGGCGCTCAATGCCCTGTTCCTTCGAGGCGGCTTCCATGATGGCCGGCAGCTCGGGGTTCGGCAGCGGAGTACGCGAGCCCTTCTCGTAGACATAGAAGCCTTTGCCGGTCTTCTGGCCGAGCAGGCCGGCTTCGGCCATCTTGTCGAGTACCGTCGGCAGCTTGAATTCGGCCGGCAGGGTTTGACGCTGACGGTTGCGAATGGCCAGACCGATGTCCAGACCGGACAGATCGCGCATGGCGAACGGGCCCATGGCCAGACCGAACTTGCGCAGGGCGCCGTCGATCTGCTCCGGCGTGCCGCCTTCCTCCAGCAGGAACTCGGACTCGCGACCGTACTGGAACACCATGCGGTTACCGACGAAGCCGTCGCAAACCCCAACCGGGACAGAGACTTTCTTCAGTTTCTTGCCGATTGCCATGGCCGTAGCCAGTACTTCGAAGCTGGTTTTCTCGCCGCGCACGACTTCCAGCAGACGCATGACGTTGGCCGGACTGAAGAAGTGCAGGCCAACCACGTCTTCCGGGCGCTTGGTGAACTGGGCGATCTGGTTCAGATCCAGCGAGCTGGTGTTGGAAGCCAGAATGGCGCCCGGCTTGCAGTTGGCGTCCAGTGCTTCGAAGACTTTCTGCTTGACGCCCATGTCTTCAAAGACGGCTTCGACAACCACGTCGACGTCCGACAGGTCAGCGTAATCGGTTACACCGCTGATCAGGCTCATGCGCTTTTCCAGCGCGTCCTGGGTCAGGCTGCCGCGCTTGACGCTCATGCCGTAGGTGTCGCGGGCGCGCTCCAGTGCCTTGTCGCGTGCTTCGCTGCTGATTTCCAGGATCTTGACCGGGATGCCGGCGTTGGCAAAGCAGATGGCGATGCCAACACCCATGGTGCCGCCGCCGATGACCGCGGCGGACTTGATGTCGCGCACCGGGGTATCCTTCGGCAGATCGTTGATCTTGGAGGCCTGACGCTCGGAGAAGAAGGCGTGAACCAGGGCGGCGCGCTGCGGCGACACCAGACACTCGGCGAACAGCTCGCGCTCGCGCTTCAGGCCCTCGGCCAGCGGCAGAGCGAAGGCGGCTTCAACGGCAGAGACGCAGCGCTGGGGCGAGAACAGGCCGGGTATCTTCTTCTCGATCTCGGCGCGCTTGGCAGCGACGGCTGCGGCGTTGTCGACGCCTTCCAGTTTGTCGGTACGCTCGCCGGTGCGGCGCGGGCCCTTGCCTTCGGCCAGCAGCTTCTCGGCGAAAGCGATACCGGCAGCGGTAAGATCGCCTTCAACCAGTTCGTCGATCACGCCCAGGTCGTGTGCTTCCGCGGCACCGATCGGGTTGCCGCTGACGATCATGTCCAGTGCCTTGGCTACGCCAACCAGGCGCGGCAGACGCTGGGTGCCGCCGGCACCCGGCAGCAGGCCGAGTTTGACTTCCGGCAGACCGACCTTAGCGCTCTTGACGGCGATGCGGTAATGGCAGCTGACGGCGACTTCCAGACCGCCACCCAGCGCGGTGCCGTGGATGACCGCAACGCTCGGCTTGCTGCCCGCTTCGATACCGTTGACGACTTCAGGCAGGCTCGGCTCCTTCGGCGGCTTGCCGAATTCCTTGATGTCCGCGCCGGCCATGAAGGTCATGCCTTCACAGACCAGTACGATTGCCTTTACGTCCGGATCGGCTTCGGCAGCGTTGAAGCTTTGCTGCAGACCTTCACGCACGGCAATACCCAGCGCATTGACCGGTGGGTTGTTCACGGTGATGACCGCGATGGCGCCTTTGCGCTCCAGAGTGACCACGTCCGACATGCTTGACCTCCGTCAGGATTGGGGATGGCGTTTCACTATGCGAAATAGTGAAACCGCGTTTCGCTAGGCAAAATACAAAAAATAAAACCGCTTGTCGATGCCCCCGGTGGGGGAAATGGCGGTTTATTAGTTAAGGTGATGAATCCAGCGGTCGCTAGCGACCGCTGGATTCATCACAGCTGCAAGCTGCAAGCTTCAAGCTTCAAGCGAACCCCGAACCCCGAACCCCGAACCCCGAACCCCGAACCCCGAACCCCGAACCCCGAACCCCGAACCTCGAACCCCGAACCGGGGAAGACGTTGTTTCAGGTGGGCACAAAAAACCCGGCTCACACAGGTCCGGGTTTTTCTTGCCGCTTGAAGCTTGAAGCTGGGGTCAAACCCCAAGCCGCTCGATATCCCGCGCCAGCATGGCGAGTTGGTGGGCGAGCTGGTTTTTGACCCGCTCTTCGGACACCAGGTAGGAGGGTGCGCCGCAGGTCAGGACCATCAGGCTGCCGTCCTGCAGGTGCAGGGGGACGCCGGCGGCGTTGACGTTGCGGTCCCAGTCGCCGAGCGACAGACAAAAGCCGTGCTGCTTATACTCGTCAAAGCTGCGTTGCAGGGAGGCCTGCAGTTCGGGCCAGGTATCCGGGTTGCGCGCCTGGATGGCATCGAGCAGGTGGCTGCGCTCGTCTTCCTTCATGGCTGCAAGGTAGGCCCGGCCGGCGGCGGTGGTGGCCAGCGGCAGGCGTTCACCCACATCCATGCGCAGCGAGGTGGATTCCGACGGGCGGCAGTTTTCGACGTAGATCATCGACAGACGATCTCGGCAGGTCAGGCCGACCGAGGTATTGGTGTTGCGGGCGAATTCGTCGAGATAGGGCTTGGCGAGCTGGCGTACCCGCAGGTTGGACACATAGGCATATCCCAGTGCCAGCACCCCGGAGTCGAGCTGGTATTTTTCCAGCTGGGTTGAGTAGCTCAAATAGCCGAGCTTGGTCAGGGTATAGGTCATGCGCGACACGGTCGGCTTGGGCAGCCCGGTGATGCGGGCGATGTCCTGATTGCCCATGACCACCGAGCCCTGACTGAAGGCGCGTAACACGTCCAACCCACGAGAGAGTGCTTCGACGAACTTGCGGTCCTTGGCAGGGGATTCCTTTACTGTTGCTTCCAACTCATCTTTCATTGGGTTGTATACCTTGTGGCCCATCGGAGGGTGCGGCCGAATGTGATTTGATGCTTTCTTTTATTGTTATGGTCAGAGCGCGGAACGATATCACGATCAATGGTTCTGCACAGTGACACACTGACACTCTGTTGCTGTTTTGTTACCGGGGGCAATGCCGACTGTCTCGATCATTGCACAGCCTGCCTCGAATAGAATAGCATCTTTTTGGTATTTCATTTCGCAGTGCAAAACAATAGTTCAAAAACAAGAGGCTGAGATGTCTACTCCTGAGCATTACGCCGTCAGCGCACAACTGGCAGAGCTGGGTCACACCACGATCTTCGATATTCTTGACCAATCCTGCCGTCGTTATGGCGACCAGCCTGCGTTCTCCTGCGGTGCCGACACTCTGACCTTTAACCAGCTTCGTGGCAGGGCCGATGCCTTTGCTCGCTACCTGCGTCAGCATGCCGGCCTGCAGCCGGGTGACCGCCTGGCCATTCAGTTGCCCAACCTGCTGCAATACACCATTGCTATCTTCGGCGCGCTGCGCGCCGGCCTGGTGATCGTCAACACCAACCCCCAGTACACCCCCTACGAAACCCGCCACCAGTTCGCCGACTCCGGCGCCCGTGCGGTGGTGGTACTCGACAAGTTGATCCCGCTGGTGCGCAAGATCCAGGACGAGACCGAGATCGAAACGCTGATCGTCACCAGTATGGATGACTTCAGCAACCCGCAGTACGACGCGAGTGCCGCCGATGAAGTGCGCTTTATGCAGGCGCTGCGTCTGGGTGACGAGCTGGCCCCGGTGACTATCGATCGCGAACTGGACGACCTGGCGCTGCTGCAGTACACCGGCGGTACTACCGGTGTCTCCAAGGGCGCAATGCTGACCCACCGCAATATTCTCTGTAACGTGCTGCAGGCAGTCAGCATTCTGAAGGAAGGCGACGTGACTTATGGCGGTGAGGTGCGAGTCTCGCCGTTGCCGCTGTACCATATCTTCGCCTTCACCGCGAACTGCATCGCCTCGGTGTTCACCGGGTTCCATACCATTCTGATCACCAATCCGCGTGATCTCGATGGCATGATCGCCGACCTGAAACGCCATCCGTTCACCTTGCTGACCGGTATCAACTCGCTGTTTGTATCGCTGATGAATCACCCGGACTTCGACAGTGTCGACTTCAGCCGGCTGAAGTGGGTCAACTCCGGCGGTGCGCCGCTGAACACCGAGATCGCCCGCCGCTGGCAGGAGCGCACCGGCAGTGTGGTGCGTGAAGGTTACGGCCTGACCGAAACCTCTCCTGTGGTGGTCGCCTCGACCTCGAAGACCCCTTACAAGGAAGGTTTTATCGGTCAGCCGGTAATCGATACCTGGGTCAAGACCGTAGATGACGACGGTAAGGAAACACCGCGTGGTGAGCCGGGCGAAGTGCTGATCAAGGGGCCGCAGGTGATGCAGGGCTACTGGCACCGTCCGGATGAGACGGCCGCAACCTTTACCGAAGACGGCTGGCTGAAGACCGGCGACGTTGGCCTGCTGGACGAGGAGGGCTTCCTGAAGCTGGTGGACCGCAAGAAGGACATGATTCTGGTCTCCGGCTTCAATGTCTATCCCAACGATGTTGAAGACGCGGTCATGCGTCATGCCAGCATTCGCGAGTGTGTAGCCGTCGGCGTGCCGGACGAACGGACCGGCGAGGCGATCAAGATATTTGTCAGCCTCAACGATGCGACTCTGGATGAAGCGGCCATCATCGCCCACTGCCGCGAGAACCTGACCGGCTACAAGATTCCCAAGCATGTCGAGATTCGTGACGACCTGCCCAAGTCGACCGTCGGCAAGCTGCTGCGCCGGGTGCTGCGCGACGAAGCGCGCGGTGAGGCCAAGGCGTGAGCGCGCCGCTGCAGCTGACCATTGCCGATGGCATTGCCGAAATCCGGTTGGACGACGGCAAGGTCAACGCGCTCTCGGAAAGCATGCTGGAACAGTTGCTCGCGGCCATTGCCAAGGCGGCGGAGGCGGACGCCGCGCTGTTGATCAGCGGCCGTCCCGGCGTGTTCAGCGGCGGCTATGACCGCAAGCTGATCGATGCTGGTGGGCCGGCCTGTGATGCCATGCGCGCAGCCGGTGACCGGCTGACGCTGGCGCTGCTCGACTATCCTGCGCCAGTGGTGATTGCTGCTACCGGTCATGCCATGGCCAAGGCCGCCTTTATGCTGCTGCTCGCGGACTATCGCCTGGGTACCGAAGGTGATTACCGGGTGTCGCTGAATGAGGTGGCTATCGGAATGACCATGCCGGACGGGGCCATGCTCCAGGCGCGGGCCCGGCTGTCGCCGCAGTGGCTAAACCGCTGTGTGCTGCAGGCGGAGGTCTTTGCCGCGGCCGGCGCGCTGGAAGCCGGTTTCTTCGACGAGCTGCAGCCGGCGGAGCAGCTGCTTGAGCGCGCCCGCGCCAAAACCCGTCAGCTGGCGGGGCTGGATCGTCGCGCCTACCGCGAGACCCGTGCGCTTTTGAATGCGCCGCTGCGTGAGGCGTTTGTCGGTCTGCTGGGCTGAACCAGCGGGGCGCAGCATTCGAGAGTAGCGCCATCCCGGGGCACGGCGTGCCGTGCCCGAGGTCAAGATTGCACGGAACGATACCCGCCCACGAGATAGCGTGCTGACCACACGGGCACAGCACGCTGTGCCCCTACGCTTGGGGGCGATCCTTGTGGGTCACTCCTTGAAATACGCCACCTGGGTGGTGGTCAGCAGTAGCTGGCCGTCATCGCTCCACAGGTGCGCGACCTGATCCGAATAATTGTTGTGCATACGCGTCGCTCGGGCGTGGCCAAGCAGGTGGCGATCGCCCGCGCGTGCCAGTTGATCGGTATCGGCGTGGAAGTAATGGGTCAGCGACACCGTGCCGGCGGGAGTAAAGCGCTGACGGCGGTGGAAAATCCGTGGCGCAAATACGTCACCCAGCGCGGTCAGTGACGCGAAGTCCAGCGGCCGGGGCGGATTATCTCGGGTCCACAGCAGGGTTTCGCTGTGGGCGTCCTCTGGGTTGCCGTCACTGCGGTTGGGGTCAAACAGGCCTGAAACGTAACGGAAATCATAGTTTCGAAACCAGTTGCGCTCGCCACGTTCCACCCGCGGCAGGCTGTCAGCGGCCGGTGCTGCAGGCATGTCGTGCTGCTGTTCGGACCAGGTCTCTCGGCGGGTGGCGAAGCAGGCGGTACCGCTGGTGACAACTTCGCCGTTCTGTTTCTGCAGCAGCAGCCAGTGTTGGGTCGAGCGGTTAGTGCGCAGGGGGATGGCTTCCAGCTCGAAGTCGCCGAGCTGGACCGGGCCGGCAAAGTTGATGGTCAGCGAGATCGGCTCGCCGATGCGTTCCGGGTGCTGCAAGGCGCCGTTGAGCAGGATGGCTGCGGTCACGCCGCCGAATGGCCCGACCATGTTCTGAAAACTGTCGTCGACGTTGCCCTTGAACAGGTTGGGGCCAGCCGCGGTCAGCGCAATGGCACGGTCAAAGGCATGGTTGTGAGGGGTTGCTTCGGTCATCTGCGGGATTCCGTTACGGCGGGAACGATTGAATATGATGGTCATAATAGGCCGCTGTTGAATGCGCAGACCAGCAAGCTTGATGCTGTGAATCCGTTGCTATCGACCGGGGAGAAGCGGGGCGGGAGGTGATTCGGTACGACTCTCTGGCAGCGTTGCGGCACCCATTGCAGGTGCCGCAACAGAGGAGTTAGCCGCGCTGATAGGTGCCAATCAGGCGGTTCATCGCGGTAGCGTGTGGCTCGATCTTCTCGAGCAGTTGCCACAGGGTCAGACCGGCCGGCAGATTCAGCTCGGCGTCCAGCGCGATGATCCAGAAATAGTACTTGTGCTGGCCGTGACCTTCCGGCGGCAGCGGACCGTTGTAGCCGCTGTTGCCAAAGTTGTTCACACCCTGGGTGTAGTCGGCGCAGCCTTCGGCGAGTTCGCTGACGCTGGCCGGAATGTTGTACAGCACCCAGTGCACAAAGCCGTAGGTGCCGTTGGCGGAAATCAGCGGGGCATCCGGATCGTGACAGATGACGGCAAAGGATTTGGTACCCGCCGGTGCGTTCTTCCAGCTCAGGGCGGGAGATACGTCAACGTCGTCGCCGGTGTGCCTGGCAGCGATCGCGCCGTTGTTGGCGAAGGCGCTGCTGGTCAGCTCCAGTTCATTGGAAAATGCGAATCCCATGGTGTTCTCCTCAGATTTTTAGCCGAAAACTACCGAAATACTACTATGCACCGGTCTGCCGACAAGCGCGTGTCAATTGATCAGGGCGCTCAATAGCCAGAGCCCGAGCAGGACCCAGATGATCCCCAGTACGATCTTGCGGCGGATAAAGGCCCGCACGCCGGTGTAGATCAAAAACAGGCCGAGAATCACCGCGGCGATGCTCAACAGGTTGCTGTTGACGCCCAGGGCACGGGAAAAGCCGTTGATGAAATCGGAGCTGGCATTGCTCAGCATGGTAAACAGCCAGATCAGGCTGTCGATAACAACGCGGACGACGCTGCCGATGGCGGAACCGAGCCATTCAAAGGGGCTGCTGGAGTTGAGCTGCATGCAAGGGGTCGCTGACAGGGAATGAGGGGTAGAAGCTATCAGCTTCAAGCCGCAAGCTTCAAGCCGCAAGCTAAAACCCAAACCAGGACGAGGCAGGGGTTCTCAGCTTGTAGCTTGTAGCTTGTAGCTTGTAGCTCCGCGAGCGCGTTAAACGCGCTCGATCACCGCTGCCACACCCTGGCCCAGGCCGATACACAGGCTGACCAGTGCGTAACGCTTGCCGGTGCGCTCCAGCTGGCGCAGGGCGGTCAGGGTCAGGCGTGCGCCGGAGGCGCCGAGTGGGTGGCCGACTGCGATGGCCCCGCCGTTCGGGTTCAGGCGCGGGTCGTCGAAGGCGATACCCAGCTGCTTGGCGCAGCCGAGGACCTGGGAAGCGAAGGCCTCGTTGATCTCGATCACGTCCATGTCATCCAGCGTCAGGCCGGCGCGGCTCAGTGCCTTCTTGCAGGCTTCGACCGGACCCAGGCCCATGACGCGCGGCGCAACACCGGACACGGCGCCGGCCAGGATGCGGGCGCGCGGCTTGATGCCGTACTTCTGACCAATGGCTTCGCTGCCGATGATCAGCGCAGCGGCGCCGTCGTTGACGCCAGACGCGTTGCCTGCGGTAACCACGCCGCCCTCAAACAGCGGGCGCAGACCGGACAGGGCAGCCAGATCGCTGCTCGGGCGCGGATGTTCGTCCTGATCAATCACCTTGGCCGGCTTCTTGCGACCCTGGGAAACCTCGATCGGGTGGATCTCTTCGGCGAAGAAACCGTCGGCGCGAGCCTTCTCGTACAGCGCCTGGCTGCGAGCAGCGTAGGTGTCGGCTTCCTCACGGGTGATGCCCAGATCGGCAGCGACGTTGTCGGCGGTCTGCGGCATGGTGTCATCGCCGTACTGCTTCTCGACCCTGGGGTTCGGGAAACGCGCGCCGATGGTGCTGTCGAAGGCGCGGAAGTCGCGGCTGTAGGCGCTTTCGCTCTTGGCGATAACGAAGGGCGCGCGGCTCATGCTTTCCACACCACCGGCTACGAACAGGTCGCCTTCACCGGTCTTGACCGCACGGGCGGCGTCGAGAATGGCCGCCAGACCGGAACCGCACAGGCGGTTGACGGTAACGCCGGCGACTTCCTGCGGCAGACCGGCCAGCAGGCCGGCATGACGGGCGACGTTGCGCGCGTCTTCACCGGCCTGGTTGGTGTTGCCCATGACCACGTCTTCGTAGTCCTGACCCTCGAAGGGGTTGCGGGTGACCACAGCGCGAATGACTTCGGCCAGCAGGTCATCGGGACGCACGCTGGCCAGGGCGCCGGCGTGGCGGCCGAAAGGTGAACGGAGGCCATCATAGATATAGGCAGTCATGCTCTTACTCCTGGAAATCGGGTGTGGTCAAAGGCAGTTCCAGCTGTACGCGACGACGCAGCCAGGGGCTGGGGCGGTAGCGCGGCTCGCCGTAGTTGGTCTGCAGGTTGTTGAGGACGGCAAGAATGTTGGCTGCGCCGTAATGCTCACCGAAGGCCAGCGGGCCCTTGGGATAGCCCAGCGCCAGTTGAATGGCGCGGTCCAGCGTTTGCGGGGTGGTAATGCCCTTCTGCACGATTTCGCAGCCCAGATTGACCACGCTGGCGATCAGGCGCTGGATGACAAAGCCGGGAGAGTCGTTGATCACCTCGACGGGTACACCATCGGCGCTGAGGGCCTGGCGCGCCTGGGCGACGACCTCGGCTTTGGCGGCCGGCTGGCGCATCAGCGTGCGGCGTTTTTCCCAGTTGGCAAAGCTGTCGAGTGCCAGCGTGCGTTCAGCCGGCAGGCCCAGTTGGGTCAGCGCGGTGCTGCAGTCATCGCCCAGCGGGGTGATCAGGCAGATGGCGTCATCCGATGGCTTGCTGCCGGTTTCCAGCGTCGCGCCTGCCTTGGTCAATACGTCTGCAACCTGATTACGCAGCGCGTCATCATCGGTCTCCAGCCAGAACGGACGAGTGATCAGCACGGTTTCCGGCTGCGGCTCGGGTTGCTCGATCTTCTGGCCGTCTTCGTAACGGTAGAAGCCCTGGCCGGTCTTGCGACCCAGCAGGCCGGCGGCAACACGCTGGGCTGCAATAAAGGACGGGGTGTAGCGCGGGTCGTGGTAGAACTGCTCGTACACCGATTCCATCACGGCGTGGGAGACGTCCAGGCCGGTCAGGTCAAACAGCTCGAACGGCCCCATGCGGAAACCCGGACCGTCACGCAGGATGCGGTCGATCTGCTGTACGCTGGCAACGCCTTCACTGAGCATGCGCAGCGCTTCGGTGCCGAAGGCGCGACCGGCATGGTTGACCAGGAAGCCGGGGGTGTCAGGGGTGATCGCCGGGAAGTGGCCGGCCTGATCGGCCAGCGCTACCAGTGCCTGAATGTGACGCTCGTCGGTGCGCTCGCCGCGCACGACCTCGACGATCTTCATCAGCGGCACCGGGTTGAAGAAGTGGAAACCGGCAACGCGCTCGGGGTGCTTGGCGGTGCTGGCGATACGGGTGACCGACAGCGAGGAGGTGTTGGTCGCCAGTACGCAGTCGGCGCTGACAATGGCTTCCAGGTCGGCGAACAGCTTCTGCTTGACCTCCAGCAGCTCGACAATGGCCTCGATCACCAGATCGCACTCGGCCAGATCGGTCAGCTGGGCAGCCGGCTGCATGCGCGCAACGGTCGCTTCCAGCTCGGCCTCGGTCATCTTGCCCTTGGCCTGAGCGCGTTGCAGCAGGTTGCGGTTGAAGGCCAGGGCGTCGTCGATGGCCTCTTTACGGGTATCGAACAACAGAACCTGCTGACCACTGCTGGCGAACAGCTGGGCGATACCGCGGCCCATGGCTCCGGCGCCGATGACGCCAATCCGCTTGAACATGCTTTGCCTCCTGAAGTACGCTTTTTGTTCCGCATGGCGAAACGGCATTTCGTTTAAAGTGCTGCGAGATTAAATCCTGCGTGGTAGGAGTGCAAGTTTGGCGACAGTCTGGCGCCGCTTGCGCGTGGCATACTTGCCTCCTTCAAACTGGCCGGTATTACGTGCCGGGCAAGTCGCCCGCCATGTTCTCACGCTGGCCAGCCAGATCGAGTGTAGTGAATAAAAGGTGTCGCACCCGTGAATCAAGATGAACGTCAGGCCATTGCCCGTACCGTTACCGGCTTCTTTCAGGAGCTTGGTGCCCAGCTGGAAGAGTACTCGGAGGGGCGCGCCGTTGTCGGCCTGACCCTGACCGAAAAGCACATGAACAACGCCAGCTCATTGCACGGTGGGGTGACGGCCAGCTTGATTGACATTGCCATGGGGCTCTGCGGTACCTGGGCGGCATCGCCGGCAGAGCGCCGGGTCGCCATTACCCTGTCGCTCAACACCAATTTCACCTCGACCGCCCCGGTCGGCACACACGTTCGCGCGGTCGCCACCTGCCGTAAGGCTGGCCATAAGGTGTTTATGGCCAGTTGTGATCTGCTGGATCAGAACGACCAACTGATCGGCTTTGGTGAAGGTGTATTCAAGAAGGGCGCCTTTCGCAAGGATCTGCCGTGAGTGCGGCGCTGCTGCCGCTTGGTGTTGCTCTTGAGCTGGCGGGGCTGCTCAGTCACCAGCATTGGCTGAGCTGGCTCGCAGCCGGGGCCTTTGCTGTCTATTTCCTGCGCTTTTTTATCCGGCTGAACCCCTACCCGCGCTGGCTTGGGATCGGCACCCTTGGGGTTTTGGTGGCAGCTATTGCGCTGGCGCGCCCCGGTGCCGAGCTGTGGCCAAAGCTGGCCAGTTCGGTGGCTTATTACACCAGCTTTCTGGGGGCGCTGGGCCTGATGCAGTTGCTCGCGCAGCGTTTGCCGCAACTGCGCGAGCTGCACAAGGCCCTGCTCTCCGGCTCCAAGGTGGTGCTCTATCCGCGTTATGTGCTCGCCGCCGGCAGCATCGGCTCGATTCTCAACTTCGGCATGATGAACCTGCTCTGCGGCACCCTGAGCGAGCATCTCAAGCGCTATTCGCTGAGCGACGAGCAGCGCCGTGAAGGCCTGCGCAGCGTCATGGTGACCACCCTGCGCGGCTTTGCCCTGGTGCCGCTACTGGCGCCAACCAGTGTGACCATCGCCATCATCTCCCGGGAAATGCCCGAGCAGTCCTGGAGCACCATGGTGCCCTATGGCGCGGTTGCTGCGCTGATGATGATCGTGGTCGGCTGGCGCAGGGAAACCCGCGGGCTGCTGGCGCTGCGCGACAATATTGGCGACAGCAGCAAGGCCGACGGCATGCCGCAGCTGTTGATTGGCAGTCTGCTGGGTCTTGCGGCTATCGGTCTGCTGGCTTCCGTGACAACACTGAGTGCGTCGCAGGCGGCAATGGTGCTGGTGCCGGTGGGTGTCATCAGCTACCTGTTGTGGCGCGAGCGCAAGCCTGCGCAGGTGCTGCAGGAAGTGACCGACAATATGGTCAGCATGCACAACGAGATGTTCATCTTTGGCTGCGCCGCGTTGCTGGGCGGAGTGCTGGGCGCGGTAGCACCGCTTGAGCAGATTGCGGCGTGGCTTGCGCAGGAGCCCAAGTACAATGTGCTGCTGGCGATCGGCAGCCTGTTCAGTACCATCATTTTGGCAGTGCTGGGGCTAGCGCCCATTGTGTCGCTGTCGCTGACGGCGGGCCTCCTGGCGCAGCTGTCACTGCTGGGCGTGCCGATCATGACGCCGGCTGTGGGGCTGATGTGTGGCTTCTCTCTGGCGATGATCTTCTCGCCCTTCGGTCCCTCGACCCTGATTCTGTCGCGCTACAGTGGCGAGTCACCCTACCGGGTCGCCTTTGGCTGGAATGGGCGCTTTGTCGCCAGTGTTCTGCCGTTGCTGTTGTTGCTGATTTTCGTTACCTACTGGTTGCAGAGCTGACATGCCTGAATTACCTGAAGTTGAAACAACCCGTCGCGGGATTGCACCTCACCTGGAAGGGCGCAGGGTGACGCGTCTTGTCGTGCGTGACCGCCGTCTGCGCTGGCCGATTCCGGAGGATCTGGCGATCCAGATCGAGGGGCAGTTGTTCGAGCGTATAGATCGTCGCGCCAAGTACCTGCTGATGCGCATTGGTGGCGGCACCCTGATCGGCCATTTGGGCATGTCCGGCAGCCTGCGAATGGTGCCGGCGGGTACGCCGGCGGGCAAGCATGATCATGTCGATATCGAGCTGGATTCGGGCATGGTACTGCGCTACACCGATCCGCGCCGTTTCGGCGCACTGCTCTGGGCCCGAGCGGACGAGCCGCATGCACTGCTCGGCAAGCTGGGTCCCGAGCCGCTGTCCGACGCCTTTGACGGTGAGCGCCTGTATCAGTTGTCACGGGGCAAGAGCATGGCCATCAAGCCGTTTATCATGGATAACGCGGTGGTGGTCGGGGTCGGCAATATCTATGCGACCGAGGCGCTGTTTGCGGCGGGCATTGATCCGCGGCGCGAAGCCGGGCGTGTCAGTCGTCAGCGCTACCAGCGCCTGGCTGAGGAAATAAAGCGCATTCTCGCCAAAGCCATCGAGCAGGGTGGAACGACCCTGCGTGACTTCGTAGGTGGTGATGGCCAGCCGGGCTATTTCAAGCAGGAGCTGTTTGCCTATGGCCGCCGCGGCGAGTTGTGCAAGCAGTGCGGTACGACGCTGTCGGAATGTCGCCTTGGCCAGCGCAGTACGGTGTTTTGCCGACAGTGCCAGCGATAGCGCTGTCCGGCGTGGCGGCCTGGTTCGCAAATTTTGTCTGGCACGTTCCGTAATGCCGGGATTGTGCCTACAATGAGGGCGATGCCGCGAGTCCGCAGGAGTTCGGACCGGCCACCAGATCAATGCCTTTCGGGCCACAACCAGGGATTAATTATGCGCCTGTTACGTCATTCCACCGCACTTGTTGCCGGTCTGCTTATGAGCGCCAGCGTCATGGCGGCCGATTCCTACAATGATTACCAGCAGGACAAGCCTGGCTACTTCGCCATGATGGGTGACCTGATCATTGCCCGTCCGCTGCTGCTGGGTGTGACGGTCGTCGGGGCCGGCGCCTTTCTGGTCAGCTTGCCGTTCAGTGCCATGGGTGGAAATGTTTCGGAAGCCGGTCATGAACTGGTTATCCGCCCGGCGGAAGAAACCTTTGTCCGCTGCCTGGGCTGCACCCGTGCCGGCTACGGTCGCCAGCAGCAGGAAGAGATTCGCTGAAATTGATTGACGCGCCAGGAGTATCGACGTTGGCGCTGATTTCCCCCCTGTCGGGGGGCTGCTGATGGCTAATGCGCTCAATGCCGGTCGGCTGCTCCGCTCGCGATTGGCGACGCTGCGCCCGCTTGGCATGGCCTTCGGGCTGGTGCTGGTTGTCCTGCTGTTTCTCAAGCAGCAGTCGATGGCCCAGCTCTTCGCCGGCGTTGCCCTGTTTCTGCTCGGCATGCGCTATCTGGAAGATGGCTTCAGGGCCTTTACCGGCGGCGCTCTGGAGCGCTGGCTGGCTGCCAGTACCGATCGTCTCTGGAAAAGCCTCGCTTTTGGTACCGTCAGTACCGCGCTGGTGCAGTCCAGTTCGCTTATAACGCTGCTTTGCATTGCCTTTCTCAGCGCCGGGCTGATCAGTCTGACGGCGGGGATCGGTATCGTCTTCGGTGCCAATCTGGGGACCACTACGGGGGCGTGGCTGATTGCCCTGGTAGGTTTGAAAGTCGATCTGGCCCAGGTTGGCATGCCGCTGCTGGTACTCGGCGTGCTGTTCGAGCGCAACAGCTCGGCGCGCTGGCGCGGTACCGGTCAGGTGTTGCTGGGTGTTGGTCTGCTGTTTCTCGGCATCGACATGATGAAGCTTGGCTTTGCCGGCATGCAGGAGATCTTTGATCTGTCTGCCTACCGGGTAGGCGGCTGGCAGGGCGTGTTGCTCTATGCCTTGCTGGGTACCCTGGCGACCGTGCTGATGCAGTCCAGTCACGCGACCCTGATGATCACTCTGGCGGCACTGGGCAGCGGCCAGCTGGATTACGGTAATGCCCTAGCGATGGCCGTTGGTGCGAATCTGGGGACTACGGTAACCGCGCTGATTGCCGCTGTTGGCGCCAATAACGCCGGACGTCAGCTGGCGGCGGCGCATATCCTGTTCAATCTGCTGACCGCCGCTGTAGCGCTGTCCATCCTGCCGCTGCTGGCCCAGCTGGTGGACACGCTGTCGGCCTGGCTGGGCATCATGGAGACGGCCTTTACCCTCAAGCTGGCGCTATTCCATACCCTGTTCAATCTGCTCGGGCTGGCGCTGATGCTGCCCTGGGTGCCGCTGCTGGTGCGCGTGCTTGCCCGGCTGCTGCCGCCGCCAACTGAACCGGTCAACGATGAGCTTGCGGGGCGTCCACGTTCGCGCGCACTGTATCTGGACGGCGCCGCCCGGCTGCATGCGGACTCCGCAGTCAGGGTGTTGCAGCAGGAACTCGGGCACCTTGCTGCGACCAGCCGGCTGGTCATTGCGTCGGCGCTCTATCTGCCGAGCGAGTTTCGCCAGGACATGACCCGCGAACCGGCGCTGGGTGAGGTGCTTTCGGTGCCGCCACTGGCCGAGCGAGAGGACGCCGATGCGCTCTATCATCAGCACATCAAGGGTATTTACGCTGATATTGTCGATTTTATCGGGCATCTGGATTGCGAGCTGCTGCCCGAGCAGCAACAGGCGTTGATGGATGTGAATCTGGCAGCACGGGATCTGGTTGATGCGGTGAAGGCGGCCAAGCACCTGCAAACCAATCTGCGCAAGCATGTTGAGAGTCCGCGGCCAGCCCTGCGTGAGGGCTACCGGTTGCTGCGGGAGCAGGGGCGATTACTGCTTGGCAGTCAGGCACGGCAAGAGTCGGACTCGCTGTCGGGGGCTGCCGACCAGCAGCAGTCGGCGGACTACCTGGATCAGGAGCAGTTGTTCCGCAGTCAGTTTGAGCAGCGTCTCCAGCAGCAGTTGCGCTCTGGCGAGCTGGACGGCTGGCAGGCGACCAGTCTGATCAACGACCTGCATTACCTGCTGGAGATCAGCAGCAATCTGCGCGCCGCGCACGACATGATCTACACCCGTGCGGCATTGACCGCCGCTGCCTGAGCTGCAGCGGCGGGCGTTCGGCGGCCGTTTTCAGTGGCTACATTCCAGGCATTCCAGGCATGGCAGGCATAAAAAAACGCCTGATGCACTGCATCAGGCGTTTTTTGTTACTACCGAGTAACGCGAGCCTTAGTTCTTGGCTGCGCGCTTCTCTTTTTCCTTCGCGATCACGGCTTCGGCAACGTTGGCCGGGCACGGTGAGTAGTGCGAGAACTCCATGGAGAACTGACCGCGACCGGAGGTCATGGTACGCAGGGTGCTGATGTAGCCGAACATTTCTGCCAGCGGTACATCAGCCTTGATGCGGACGCCAGTTACACCGGCTTCCTGGCCTGCGATCATGCCGCGACGACGGTTCAGGTCGCCGATAACGTCACCAACGTGGTCTTCAGGAGTGAACACGTCAACCTTCATGATCGGCTCCAGCAGCTGCGGGCCGGCCTTCGGCATGGACTGACGGAACGCACCCTTGGCCGCGATTTCGAACGCGATGGCCGAGGAGTCAACGGCGTGGTAGCCACCGTCGGTCAGTTCGAAGGAAACGTCCAGAACCGGGAAGCCAGCCAGCGGGCCAGTGCCCATCAGAGAGGCGAAGCCCTTCTCGATGGCCGGGAAGTATTCCTTCGGAACGTTACCGCCAACAACGCTGGACTTGAAGGTGAAGCCGGAGTTCGGCTCGCCGGGACGGATGACGTAGTCGATCTTACCGTACTGACCGGAACCACCAGACTGCTTCTTGTGGGTGTAGCTGTCGGCGATTTCGCGAGTGATGGTTTCGCGGTAGGCAACCTGCGGCTGACCAACAACCAGTTCAACGCCGTAGGTACGCTTGAGGATGTCGACCTTGATGTCCAGGTGCAGCTCGCCCATGCCCTTGAGGATGGTTTCGCCGGAATCCGGATCGGTTTCAACGCGGAAGGTCGGATCTTCTGCAACCATCTTGCCGATCGCGATACCCATTTTCTCGGTGGAGCCCTTGTCTTTCGGCTCAACGGAGATGGAAATTACCGGCTCGGGGAAGACCATCGCTTCCAGGGTGCACTCGTTGTTCGGGTCGCACAGGGTGTGACCGGTCTGAACGTTCTTCATGCCGACGATGGCGATGATGTCACCGGCCTGTGCGCTGGTCAGTTCGTTACGCTCGTTAGCCTGCATTTCTACCATGCGGCCGACGCGCTCGGTCTTGCCGGTGAAGGAGTTCAGGATGGTGTCACCCTTGGCCAGCTTACCGGAGTAGATGCGGCAGAAGGTCAGGGCGCCGAAACGGTCGTCCATGATCTTGAACGCCAGGGCGCGGAAGGGCTCGTCCGGAGACACGATGGCGAACTTGCCGGTCGGGTTGCCTTCTTCGTCGGTCAGCGGCTGCGGGTTGACCTCAGTCGGGGACGGCAGGTAATCAACAACGGCGTCGAGAACCAGCTGCATGCCCTTGTTCTTGAACGCGGAGCCGCAGTAGGTCGGGAAGAATGCCAGATCGCGGGTACCCAGGCGGATGCAGCGCTTGATGTCGTCGATGGCCGGCTCTTCGCCTTCCATGTAGGCCATCATCAGGTCGTCGTCCATTTCCACGGCAGTTTCGATCAGTTGCTCGCGGTACATTTCGACGTCGTCGACCATGTCGGCCGGGACTTCCTGGATGCTGTAGTTTTCCGGAATGCCGGTGTCGTCCCAGACGTAAGCCTGGCGGGTCAGCAGGTCAACCACGCCAGTGAAGGTGTCTTCGCGGCCGATTGGCAGGGTCATGATCAGCGGCTTGGCGCCCAGTACGTTCTTGACCTGCTCGGTTACGCGCAGGAAGTCGGCACCGATACGGTCCAGCTTGTTGACGAAGATCAGACGGGAAACTTTGGAGTCGTTCGCGTAGCGCCAGTTGGTTTCGGACTGGGGCTCAACGCCGCCGGAACCACAGAATACGCCGATACCGCCGTCGAGAACCTTCAGCGAGCGATACACTTCTACGGTGAAGTCAACGTGGCCGGGGGTGTCGATGACGTTGAAGCGGTGGCCTTTCCAGAAGCAGCTGACAGCAGCGGACTGAATGGTAATCCCGCGCTCGGCTTCCTGTTCCATGAAGTCGGTAGTGGACTCACCCTCGTGTACTTCACCCAGCTTGTGGATACGGCCGGTGAGTTTGAGGATACGTTCGGTAGTGGTGGTCTTACCGGCATCAACGTGGGCGAAGATACCAATATTGCGGTAAAGGGATAGATCAGTCATGGCACTCTCTGATAGCCGGGTTTGAAAATAGGGCGACACTATACAGGATTCTTGGGCGATACGCTCTGCTTTTGCGATGAAAAGCACAGCGAGCCCCGGCAGCGCTCTGCAACGCACCGTGGAAGGTCTCGCCAGAGCCGGTCGGACGCGCAAGGGAGCTGCGCAGGTGTGACAGGTAACCTCTGACGGGGTGGAGCAGTGAGACCCGCGTGCAGCTTAGCAGTATCAACGCTGGCCGTAATGTCTTTTCGTCGTCCGCTAATCAGCCTCTTAGGGGGCAACAGGCCGCGCAGGGGTAGCCGGTCGGACTTCGGCGCTGCCAATACCGCGTGGATCGCTGGCGGCGCTGACGCTGTTGTCCGCCTTGTTCCATGACACCGCATGCATGTTGCCGTAGTCCCGGCCAACCGGCTCGATGCGGTGGCCCATGGCTTCGAGCGCCTTGCGCTGCTGCGCATTGAAGGCGCTGTCTTCGACCTGAATGTGGTCAGGCAGATATTGATGGTGGAAGCGCGGACGGCTGACCCAGCGCTCGACCGGCTCGCCGTGCATCGCTTCCAGTGCGCCGAGCAGCACCATGGTAATGATGCGGCTGCCGCCCGGGGTGCCGAGTAATGCCAGTTGGCGGTCGTTCTCCAGCATGGTCGGGGTCATGCTCGACAGCGGGCGCTTGCCCGGAGCGATGGCGTTGGCTTCGCTGCCGGCCAGCCCGTAGGCGTTGCTGCCGCTGGGGTCGGCGGCAAAATCGTCCATCTCGTTGTTAAGCAGCACGCCGGTGCCGGGCGGGGTAAAGGCCGCGCCAAACGGCAGGTTGATGCTCAGGGTGGCCGATACCGCATTGCCATCGGCGTCCATCAGCGAGAAATGGGTAGTGTTGGTGCCTTCATGGAAGTCACGCAGCGGGCCCAGGGCGCTACTCGGTGTGGCGCGCTCGGGGTCGATATCCCGGGCCATGGCCACGGCGTAGGCCTTGGAGGTCAGTTCGGCAACCGGGACCGGGACGAAGTCGTTGTCGCCGAGCAGCATGGCGCGGTCGCGGTAGGTGCGGCGCATCAACTCGACCAACTGGTGGGTCTGCTGGATCGAGCCATTGGCGCTGGCCGGCAGGGCGGGCAATGCCTGCAGAATGCCCGCCAGGGCAATGCCGCCGGCCGACGGCAGCGGCGCGCTGATGACCTGATAGCCGCCGCTGACAAAGCGGATCGGACTGCGCTCAATGACACGGTAGTTATCCAGATCCTGCTGCTGCCAGACGCCGCCGGCGGCCTGCACGCCGCTCAGCAGTCGTTCGGCAACCGGGCCGCGGTAGAAGCCGTCGCGGCCGTTGCTGGCAATCGCCCGCAGAGTGGCGGCCAGTTCCGGCTGGGTGATCAGGGTTCCGACCTCGGGCGCCTGGTTGTTGCGCAGAAACAGTCGTGCGGTCTCGGTGTCGCGCTGCATGGCGTCCAGTCGATACCCGACCAGGGTGCGGTAATGCTCGCTGCTGGTGAAACCCTGTTCGGCGGCGTCGATGGCCGGGGCAAGCGACTGGGCCAGCGGCAACCGACCATAGTGGCTGGCCAGGTGCACCAGCGCGGCCGGGATGCCCGGAATGCCGGCGGCGAGCGGGCCGTTGATGGCCGGGTCGCGCTGAACTTCGCCGTTGGCGTCGCGGTAAAGGTCGCGACCCGCCTTGCCCGGTGCGGTCTCGCGGGCGTCGATGAAGCGGTAGGGCTGGTCGGGGTTGCCGGGTTGGCGCAGCAGGAAGAAGCCGCCGCCACCGATACCGGAGCTGTAGGGCTCGACCACCGCCAGCGTGGCGGCGACGGCGACGGCCGCATCAAAGGCGTTGCCGCCGTCGGCCATGATTTGCAGGCCCGCCTCGGTGGCGATCGGGTGGGCGCTGGCAACGGCGTTGCGGCCGGGGCCGTCGGCGGCCAGCAGCGGCGCAGCGAGCGCCAGCAGGGCGGTCAGGCCGAGCAGGCGGGGGAGTTGTCGCACGCTGAGACCGAGCATGGTCAGGCCTTGCCGGTGAGGATCCGGTATTTTTCCATCAGTTCCTCCTGGCTCTCGACGTTGTCCGGGTCGAGCGGGATGCAGTCGACCGGGCAGACCTGCTGGCACTGGGGCTCGTCGAAGTGGCCGACGCACTCGGTGCACAGGTTGGGGTCAATGACGTAAATCTCTTCGCCCTGGGAGATGGCGCCGTTGGGGCATTCGGGCTCGCAGACGTCACAGTTGATGCAGTCATCGGTGATGATCAGGGACATGGGCCTACTCTCCGCAGCTTCAGGCGTGATAGCGCTGAATCAGCGCCTCATTGACAACCGGATGAACGAACTTGGTGACGTCGCCACCCAGCGCGGCGATCTCGCGCACCAGGGTAGAGGAAATATAGGAGTATTTTTCCGACGGCGTGAGGAACAGGCTTTCAACGTCCGGCGCCAGGACCCGGTTCATGTTGGCCAGCTGAAATTCGTATTCGAAGTCGGATACCGCGCGCAGACCGCGCAGCAGGACGTTGGCGTCGACCTCTTTGACGAAGTGCGCGAGCAGTGAGGAAAAGCCCACCACTTCGACGTTGGGCAAATGGCCCAGTACGGTTTGTGCCAGTTCAACCCGCTGCTCGAGCGGGAATGCCGGGTTCTTCTTCG
Source organism: Halopseudomonas sp. L-58 (assembly GCF_056859475.1). Classification (NCBI taxonomy): domain Bacteria; kingdom Pseudomonadati; phylum Pseudomonadota; class Gammaproteobacteria; order Pseudomonadales; family Pseudomonadaceae; genus Halopseudomonas; species Halopseudomonas sp. L-58. Next base: position 81,076 of record NZ_JBSXON010000086.1, on the reverse strand, counting down.
GGCTGGCGGCGACGGCGACGACGACCCGATCAAACAGCCGTGATGCCCGCTCGACCAGATCGGTATGACCTTTGGTGATGGGATCGAAGGTGCCGGGGTAGAGTACGGTGTTCATGCGTGATCGGGTCCTGCGGCTGGGTTGATGAGAGGTTGTCGAGAGGCAGATGGTAGCTCAACAACCAGCGAAAACCCAGATGCAGAGCGGCGGCACCCATCAGGCACCGCCGCTTTGCCGGTTAGCCCAGGTCGCTTGCCAGCTGGCTGGCCAGGCGGGCTGCAAGGCCGTAGACCGACAGCTGCGGGTTGGCGCCGATACTGGTCGGGAACAGTGAACCGTCGATGATCGATAGGTTTTCCAGCTGATGATGGCGGCCCTGGCTGTTGACCACCGCCCGCGTCGGGTCCTCGCCCATGGCGCAGCCTCCCATGACGTGGGCGCTGGCCAGGCGCACGTCGTGCAGGCGGTAGCTCAGGCCGGCAACTTGCTCCTGGTAGTCCGCCCAGCTGGTGCTCAGCCGGCCGTGGGCGTGGCTTGGCATCACCGCCCTGGCGCCCGCGGCAAACTGGATTTCGCCCATGCTGAGGAAGGCGCGGCGAACGCCATCCCAGAGGTAGTCGGTAACGGGGTAGTCGAGCAGCGGATCGCCGTTGTCGCGCAGTGCCACGCTGCCGCCCTGGCTCTGCTCGTGGAAACCGTCACGCAGCAGTGCCAGCAGGATATTGCTCTGCGGCAATGAGGCCATGTGGTGCAGATGCTGCAAGCCGAAACCGCCCATCAGGGTCGAGGTCATGCTGGGCTGCATGGGGGGCACTTCCAGCTTGTAGCCGACCGGGCCGGTGGTGCCCTGATCCCACTGGAAATGGTCCGAGTAGATTGACTGTGGCGCACCGTAATAGCCGTGGATATCGCGGTCGTACTGGGCCAGCGTCAGGTTGACCGGATGCAGGAAGGTGCGTTTGCCGACCCGCTGGTGCGGGTCCGGCGCTTTCGAGCGCAGCAGCAGCGCCGGGTTGTTGATGCCGCCACCGGACAGCACGATATGACGGCCACGCAGGCGCAGGCGTTGCCCGCTCGGTTGGCTCAGGGTGGCGTCCATCGCCCGGCACTCCACTTCGCTGACACGATCACCCTCGAAGACCAGGCGCTCGGCACGGGCGCTGTGTACCAGCACCGCGCCCTTCTCCAGCGCTGCGGGCAGGGTCGTGACCAGCATCGACTGCTTGGCATTGGTTGGGCAGCCGGTGCCACAGTAGCCAAGGTTCCAGCAACCGCGCACGTTGCGCGGAATCACTTTCCAGTGGTAGCCGAGTTTCTCGCAACCCAGGCGAATCACATCGTTGTTGGCATTCGGTGGCACTGCCCAGGGGGCAATGCCGAGGCGTTCTTCCATGCGGGCAAACCAGGGCGCCATGCTGGCGTTGTCGAGGCCCTTGACGTCGTGCGCCTCAGCCCAGTGGGCCAGCGTCTGGTCCGGAGTGCGGAAGCTGCTGGTCCAGTTCACCGTGGTGGTGCCGCCTACGGTGCGGCCCTGGAGAATACCGATCCCGGCATCGGCGGTGGCCCGGGCGGCGCCTTCCTGATACAGCTCGGCGTAGGCCTTGGCTTCGTCATTCTTGAAGTCGCTGGAGGTTTTCAGCGAGCCTTCCTCCACCAGCAGCACGCGCAGGCCGGCGTTGGCCAGAATCTCGGCGCTGGTGCCGCCGCCGGCGCCGGTGCCGATGATCACGACGTCGGCTTCAAGGGTGGTTTCCTGGGCGAGTGCGCTGGCGTCGATGACCTGCCAGCCGCGCTCAATTCCCTGCAAAAACAGATCGGGTACGGGCATGGTAATTCCCTGCAGTCGAAGTCAGATGATGGGCGGGCCGGGGTAGCCAACGGCAGCCCAGGACTGGGGTGTGGCGTACCAGGCCATGTGCAGCAGTTGCAGCAGGCTTTTGTGCCCCTTGCGCAGCAGCTCGAAGCGGCTGTCACGCCAGCGCAGCAGGAAGGCCTCGAGCTGTTCCGGGCTGGCCTGGGCCAGGTCGCCCCAGATGCCGGTCAGCGGGCCGCGGGTCAGCGGCATCGAGAGCATGCCCAGCAGGTTAAGCACCTCGCTCTGAACAAAGGGCGAGCTGTACTGCAGGGAGCGGTCAAGCTGGGCGATGGCCAGTTCGATGGCATTGCTGTTTTCGCTAAAGGCGGGGTGCGGGCCGACTGCGGCGGGAAACAGCGCGGCCAGCAGGGGCAGGTCGGATTCGCGCAGCACCGCCATGGTGCCGGCAGGGCCGGAGGAGCTGCAGCCGCTCAGGGTGGCGGTCAGGCCGGCGGTGCCGAGCATCAGGCTGGCACCGAGACCGAGCTTGAGCAGGCTGCGCCGGTCGAGATTGGCAGAGGTCGTGTCTGACATGTTCGGTCTTCTTGTTGTTGCCGGCAGGGCGTGCCTGCCGGATGTCATCGGCGCCGTGTCAGCGCAGGAACAGTTTGTACACCAGTTTCAGCAGGGCACCACCATAGGGAGGATAGATGGGTTTGGCGCCGTTGTAGCGCTGCTTGATGTACACACCCTTGGCCTTGCTCATGGTGAGAAAACCCTCGTGGCCATGGTAGTGGCCCATGCCGGAGGCGCCGATGCCGCCGAACGGCATGTCATCCTGGGCAACGTGCAGCAGCGCATCGTTGATGCACATGCCGCCGGCGTGGGTCTGTTCCATCAACCGTCGCTGCTCGGCCTTGTCGTAGCCGAAGTAGTAGAGCGCCAGCGGGCGCGGGCGCTCGGCGATATAGTCGAGTGCGGCGTCCAGGCTGTCATACGGCAGGATCGGCAGCAGCGGCCCGAAAATCTCGTCCTGCATGACCTTCATGTCGTCGCTGACGTCGAGCAGCAGGGTGGGGGCGATGATGCGGGTGTCGCCGAGCTCTTCGTTGGCCGGGTTGACCGGCAGGATACGTGCACCTTTCTCGGCCGCATCGCTCAGGTAGCCCTGCAGGCGCTGATACTGGCGCGGGTTGATGATCTGGGTGAAGTCGGCGTTATCGCGCAGGCTCGGGTACATCTGCGCAAACTGCCTGAACAGCGCCTGGGTAAACTCCTCCACCCGGTTGCGTGGGCAAAGAATATAGTCCGGTGCAACGCAGGTCTGACCGGCATTGACGCCCTTGCCGAAGGCGATGCGCTCGGCCGCGTCGTTCAGCGGTACGTCGGCGGAAATGATCGCCGGCGATTTGCCGCCCAGTTCCAGGGTGACCGGTGTCAGGTTATCGGCGGCGGCGCGCATCACATGGCGCCCGATGCTGGTGGCACCGGTGAACAGCAGATGATCGAACGGCAGTTTCGAGAAGGCAACGCCCACGTCCGCTTCGCCGGTCACCACGGCGACCTGCTCTTCGGGGAATATCTCGCTGAGCAATTGCTCCAGCACCGCTGCAGTGCGGGGGCTGGATTCGCTCATCTTGATCATCGCCCGGTTGCCGGCCGACAGGGCAGTGACCAGCGGGCCGATGGCGAGAAACAGCGGATAGTTCCACGGCACAATGATGCCGACCACGCCAACCGGCTGGTATACCACCTCGGCCTTGGCCGGCTGAAATGCCAGGCCGACCTTGCGCCGGGAGGGCTTCATCCAGCGCTTCACATGCTTGCAGGCGTAGTGGATGCCTTCCAGCGAAGGCATGATCTCGGCCAGGCGGGTTTCGTCTGCCGAGCGGCGACCGAAGTCTTCGCTGATGGCGGTGATGAGCGTTTGCTGATGTTTCAGGATGGCCTGTTTGAGTGCTTTCAGGTGCCGGATACGGTCGTCGGCCGAGGGCATGGGCGCCTTGCGGAAGGCCGCGCGCTGTGACTCGAATAATGCCTGCATGCGGCTGATGGACTGCTGTTGCTCTTGCAGATAAGCAATATCGGCTACCATGGGGCCTCCCGTGGGCTGACCTGTGGTTTTCACCACTGTTGTTTTTTTTCGGCTGCCGGTTGAGCTGTAGTTCCCGCCAGCCAGGGGTATGGGATGTAAGTTTTAGAGTAATTGCTCTAAAGTGTCAAATATTCAGCAAGCGAAGCCGATCTATTGCCATGAAAACCCGCGACCGTATTCTTGAAGCCAGTCTGCAGCTGTTCAACGAGCAGGGCGAGCGCGCTGTCACCACCAACCACATCGCCGCTCATCTGGGGATGTCGCCGGGCAATCTCTATTACCACTTCCGCAACAAGCAGCAGATCATCGCCGAGCTGTTTGATCACTACGAGCGCGAGCTGGAAGACAGTCTGGCGCTGCCGACCGACCGCGGGCTCGATCTGGATGACAAGGCACGTTACGTCGAGAGTCTGAGTGAGTCGCTGTGGCGCTACCGTTTCCTGCAGCGCGACCTTGAGCACCTGCTGGCCAGCGATGCGCAGGTGGCCGAGCGTTACCGCCTGTTTTCGCGGCGGGCACTGCGGGCGGTTGAGGGGATCTTTCAGGGCACCATTGATGCCGGCATTCTCGATGCCCGTTACGCCAATGCCGAAGTGCTGGCGCTCAACAGCTGGTTGCTGATGAACAGCTGGACCAACTTTCTCTGCACCACCGTCCTGACGGACCCGCAGGCCCAGCTGACCCCGCAGATGCAGCGCCGTGCGGTCTATCAGGTGCTGGCGCAGGAACTGGGGCTGTTGAGTGACGCGGCGCGGCCGCGGGTTGAGGCGATGCTGCGCGAGTATTACGCCGAGCTGCCTGAGGCCTGAAGCTGCAGCGCCAGCCAGTCGGGAATGCGCCGCTCAAGGTAGTAGCGTGGGCGCCACGGCAAGCCTTCGATAAAGCCGACGTGACCGCCGCCCTGATGCAGCTCGAACTCGGTGCGCGGTCCCAGCTCGCTCAGCTGCGGCAGGCTGCGGGGGTAGACAAAGGGATCGTTGGCGGCCTGAATCAGCAGGCAGGGCACCTGGATCGAGCCGAGAAAATAGCGGCTGCTGCAGCGCCGGTAGTAGTCCTCGGCACTGGCAAAGCCATGCAGCGGGGCGGTCACCCGGCCGTCGAAGTCCCAAAAGGTATCCATACCCTCCATTGAGCCCAGCGCATCCAGCCGCGCGTGCTCGCTGTGCCAGCCGTGATGGCTGAACAGCCGTTTCTTGTTGCTGACGTAGGCCAGCATGTCGCGCATGAAGCGGCTCTGGTAGACGCGGGAAAAGCCGACACTGATGCGGTCGGCGCATTCATCCAGACGAAACGGCACCGACACCGCGACCGCGGCCTGCAGCGGGCATTCATGCGCGCACTCACCCAGATACTTCAGCAGCACGTTGCCCCCGAGGGAAAACCCGGCGGCGGCCAGCGTGCGGCCCGGATAGCGTAGCAGCAGGTAGTTGACGACCTCGGCCAGATCGTCGCTGGCACCGGAGTGGTAGGCGCGGGCGCTGTGGTTGGGCTCACCCGAGCAGCCGCGCCAGTTGACCGCGACGCTGCGCCAGCCGAGTTTGGCCAGCTGCTGTTGCTGGCCGAGGATATACAGCGAGCTGGAGCTGCCGGTCAGCCCGTGCAGCAGAATCACGCAGGGTTGCCCGGCGTGATCCGGGCCGAACCAGTCCAGATCGAGAAAATCGCCGTCGGCCAGCGTCAGCCGTTCGCGCTCACGCTCGAGCCTCGGCGGGCGTCGCAGCAACGGGCCAAACAGGGTCTGCAGATGACCGCCGGGCAGCCAGCGCGACGGTCGGAAGCTGCTCAAGCCTGCCGATGCCACAGGCTGTACCAGACCTGACCGGCGCGCTTTTCGCGGTGCAGCTGCCAGTTGCCCGGCAGCGCCAGCTGACTTGGTGGCTGTTCGCTTTCGATGTAGATCTGCGCGTCGTCGGCCAGCCACTGGTTGGCTTCCAGTGCCGCGCAGGCCGGCTCCAGCAGTCCCTGACGGAACGGCGGGTCGAGAAACACCAGATCAAAGCGCCGTGGTGGCGTGCCGGCCAGCAGTGACAGGCCGTCCTGCTGGATTACCTCGGCACGGTCGCAGTTCAGCGTTTGCAGATGGCCGCGCAGGGTGTGTACCACGTCGCGGCTGAGGTCGCCGGCCAGTGCGCTGGCGGCGCCGCGCGACAGCGCCTCCAGGGTCAGCGCGCCGCTGCCGGTGAACGGATCAAGGCAATGGGCGCCGGGTACGTCGCTGCTCAGCCAGTTGAACAGGGTTTCGCGCACCCGGTCCGGGGTCGGACGCAGGCCCGGCTGTTCGGTAAAGGTGAAGCGGCGGCTGCGCCACTCGCCAGCGATGATGCGCAGCTGGCTGACTCTGGCCTTGGCCTGGTTGGACTTCATGCACTGGGCTCCTGCTCTGCCGCCGCGCTCGGCTGGTCGGCATTGTCTTCGGGTTCTGCGGGTGGTTGCGGCGGCCCTACGGTGATCACTACGCGCTCGCTGGCGGGCAGATGCCGGGCGAAGGCCTCACGGATGTCCGTTGCGGTCAGCGCCTGAACACGGTCGAGGAACAGCTGCATGTGGTTGAGTGGCAGGTTGTAGAAGCCGATGGCTGCCAGTTGCGCGACGATCGCCGAATTGCTCGCGGTGCTGAGCGGGAACTCGCCGAGCAGTTGCTGCTTGGCGCGGTTCACTTCGGCATCGGTCGGACCTTCGCTGATAAAGCGGTCAAGGGTCTGGTTGACCACCTCCAGCGCCTGTTCGGCCTGATCGCTGCGGGTCTGCAGCGAGATCACGAACGGGCCGGGGGCCTGCATCGCGCTGAAGTTACTGCCGACGCTGTAGGACAGCCCGCGTTTTTCGCGCACTTCCTCGACCAGTCGCGAGCCAAAGCCGCTGCCACCGAGGATCTGGTTGCCGAGGTACAGCGCGGCGTAGTCCGGATCGGTTCTGCTCATGCCCTGCTGGGCCACCAGCACATGGGTCTGGCTGCTGGCAAAGTCGATGTGCTGGCTGCTGGCTGCGATTTTTTCCGCTGGTGGCGTTGGCTCGGCAGCAGGTCCTTGCGGCATGGCATCGGCCAGGTGCTGAGCCAGTTGCTCGGCCCGGGCGCGGTCGATATCGCCGACCAATGCGATCACCGCGTTGCCGGCGCTGTAGTAGGTCTGCTGGAAGCGCTGCAGATCGTCCCGACTGATGGCCTTGAGGCTGTCTTCGCTGCCATCCGGCGGGATGCCGTAGGGGTGGCCCGGATACAGCGTGCTCCAGAGCGCCTCGCTGGCCTGGGCGCCAGGGCGCTGGCGGGCGTAGCGCAGGCCGGCCAGCAGTTGCTCGCGGATGCGTTCCAGCGAGGCTGCGGGGAAACTGGGTTTGGACAGGATCTGCGCAAACAGGGTCAGCGCCGGATCCAGCTTGTCGGCGGCGGTCAGGGTGCGCAGGCTGATCAGGCCCATATCACGGTGCGAGCTGTTGCCGAACTGCGCACCGAGGCGCTCGAAGCCGGCAGCAATATCACCGGCATCCAGGCTGCCGGTGCCCTCGTTGAGCATGGCGTTGGTGAACATGGCCAGCCCGGGCAGCTCACCGTCGCGGCTGGCGCCAGCGGCGTAGAGCAATTGGATGTCGAGCATCGGCAGCTCGCCGGCGTGCATGAAGTACACCGGCGTGCCCTGACGGGTTTGCCAGTGCTGCAGGTCCAGCCCGCGGCGGGCGGGCGGGGTGTCCAGATCGAGTTCTTCCAGCGAACTCAGCGCCGGCAATGGCGAGCCGAAGACCTCGGTGGCGGTATCGGCCGGACCGTCGTCAGGTGCCTGGGCAACGGCGGGCGTATCAGATGCAGGCTGGCTGTCAGGCGCACGCTCCATCAGCAGAAACAGCATGCCACCAAGGGCTGCGAGGGCGATCAGCCAGCGCAGCACGGAGAAGGGTTTGCTCTGGCTCATGGCTGCTGCTCCTCACGGGCGTTCGGCAGGTTGTAGCTGCGGGTCAGCCGTTCGCGCACCAGATAACGGCGGGCGACCTCGCTGACCTGCTCCGGGGTAACCGCTTGCAACGCTTCGATATCGTTGTCGACCAGCTGCCACGGCAGGCCGACGGTGACCAGTTCGCCGATACGGTTGGCCTGCTGCATGATGTTGTCCTGGGCGTAGACCAGTCCGGCCACCACCTGGGCCTGCACGCGGGCCAGCTCCTCGGCGCTCGGCGGGGTCTGCTTGATTGCGTCAATCTCTTTCCAGATGGCGGCTTCCAGCGTGGGCAGGTCGATGTCGCGCGCCTCGTTGGGAATGCCGCTGAAAACGAACAGACTGTCGCCGCGGGTAAAGGCGTCGTAACCGGTGCCGACCGAGGTGGCGATGGCGTCGCCGCGCTCCAGGTGGCTTGGCAGGCGGGCGCTGTAGCCGCCGTCCAGCACGGCGTCGAGCAGACGCAGGGCGTGGGCTTCCCATGGCTCGCTGACGGTATTGAGCGAGGGCACGTTGAAGCCGAGCAGCAGGCTCGGCAGCTGCAGATCCAGATGCTGGGTCAGGCTACGCTCGCCAATGACCGGCAGCTCCAGCGGCTTGCGTACCACCGGCAGCGGGCCGGCCGGCACCGCGCCGAAGTAGCGCTCCACCAGCGGCTTGACGGTTTCCGGGTAGACGTCGCCAACAATCACCAATGTGGCGTTGCCCGGCACGTAGTGGCTTTTGTACCAGGCGCGCAGGTCTTCGATCTGCATGCGGTCGAGGTCATGCATCCAGCCGATCACTGGCTGGGCATAGGGGCTGGCGGTGTAGGCCTGGGCGAGGAAGCGCTCGTAGGCGACGCCGTTCGGGTTGTCGTCTACCCGCATGCGACGTTCTTCCTTGATGACCTCGATCTCCTTCAGGAACTCGTCTTCCGGCAGGGTCAGCAGGTGCATGCGCTCGGCCTCCATCTCCAGTGCCACCGGCAGCTGATCGCGGCTGAGCATCTGGTAATAGGCGGTGTAGTCGCGGTTGGTCATGGCATTTTCACTGGCACCAAGACTGCTCAGCAGGCGCGAGGCCTGGCCGGGTTCAAGGTGCTCGCTGCCCTTGAACATCATGTGTTCCAGCGCATGGGACAGGCCGGTCTGCCCCGGTGGCTCGTCGACCCCGCCGACCTTGTACCAGACCTGCGAGACCACCACCGGGGCGCGGTGATCCTCGCGGATGATTACGTTCAGGCCATTGTCGAGGGTGTAGCTATGGGTCGGTTGCCGGCTGTCGGCCATGGCCGTCGGCGCGAGCAGTGGAAGCAGCAGCAGGAGAGTACGCAAGCGCAACATGCAGGTGTCCTGTTTTACAGCGCGGTAATCGTGAGACCCTGCACGCAGACCGGCGTACCGCCTGCCGCTGGGTCATACCGCCGTTGGCGGAAGTGGGGTAGGATAACCCAACCTTCAATATGGCGAAGCATTCGCCGTCGAACTCAGATAGTGACTCTTCATGTTTGGTTCCAAAGACAAACCGCAAAACCCCGATGCCAAGACCTCCGCCAAGCCCGAAAAGAAAGGGCTGTTCGGCTGGGCCCGCCGCCGGGAAGAGCCGGCGCCCGCCGAGCCGCAGGCCGATGCACCGGCGCCGCTCACCGGCGACCTGAATACCGTTGAGGGCCGCGAAGCCGCGGCCCGTGAGGCGGCTGCCTCGCTGTTTTCCGAGCTGGGCCAGAAAGCGTCGGTCGAGCAAACCCCGGAACCGGTTGCCGAGCCGGAGGCCAAGGGCTTCTTCGCACGCATGCGTCAGGGTCTGTCCAAGACCAGCGTCAACCTCGGCGAGGGCATGGCCAACCTGTTCCTCGGCGAAAAGGAAATCGACGACGAACTGCTCGAAGACATGGAAACCCGGCTGCTGATGGCCGACGTCGGCATTGAAGCCACCACCATGATCATGGAAACCCTGCAGCAGCGGGTTACCCGTCGTCAGGTGTCCAGCCGCAAGGCGCTCTACCGTGCCCTGCAGGATGAGCTCGAAGCGCTGCTGGCGCATGTCGCCAAGCCGCTGGAAATCGACAGCAGCAAGAAGCCTTACGTGATTCTGGTGGTCGGTGTGAACGGCGTCGGCAAGACCACCACCATCGGCAAGCTGGCCAAGCGGCTGCAGGGCGAAGGCAAGCAGGTCATGCTGGCCGCAGGCGACACCTTCCGTGCCGCAGCGGTCGAGCAGCTGCAGGTCTGGGGTGAGCGCAACCAGATTGGCGTGATTGCCCAGCACACCGGTGCGGATTCTGCCTCGGTGATCTTTGACGGCCTGCAGGCCGCCAAGGCCCGTGGCGCTGACGTGCTGATCGCTGACACCGCCGGCCGTCTGCACAACAAGGACCACCTGATGGACGAGCTGGCCAAGGTCAAGCGCGTCATGGCCAAGCTGGACCCCGACGCGCCGCACGAAGTGATGCTGGTGCTCGACGCCGGCACCGGCCAGAACGCTATTTCCCAGACCAAACTGTTCGATCAGGCGGTCGGTCTGACCGGTCTGACCCTGACCAAGCTCGACGGCACCGCCAAGGGCGGGGTGATCTTCGCGCTGGCCAAGCAGTTCGGTCTGCCGATTCGTTTCATCGGTGTGGGCGAGCAGATCGATGACCTGCGCCCCTTCACCGCGCCGGATTTTGTTGCCGCGTTGTTTGGACAGAAGCCATAAATGATTCGCTTCGAGCAGGTCAGCAAGCGCTATCCCAACGGGCATCAGGGGCTGGATAACCTCAGCTTCCATATCCGGACCGGCGAGATGGTGTTTATTACCGGCCACTCCGGCGCGGGCAAGAGCACCCTGCTCAAGCTGATCATGTGCATGGAGCGCCCCAGCAGCGGCGCCGTGCACGTCGGTGGTCAGAACCTGCGTGATCTGGGCAGTGACGACATTCCCTACCTGCGCCGCCAGATCGGTGTGGTATTTCAGAACCACCAGTTGCTGTTCGATCGCACGGTGTTCGACAACGTCGCGCTGCCGCTGATCATCAACGGTACCTCGGCCGACGAAGTAGGGCGCCGGGTGCGCGCCGCGCTCGACAAGGTCGGCCTGCTGAGCAAGGAAAACAGCTACCCGATCGCGCTGTCCGGCGGCGAACAGCAGCGGGTCGGTATCGCCCGCGCGGTGGTGCACAAGCCGGCGTTGCTGCTGGCGGACGAGCCGACCGGTAACCTCGATCCCGAGTTGTCCGCGGAAATCATGGCGCTGTTTGAAGACTTCAACCGGGTTGGCGTGACCGTGATCATCGCCAGCCACGACCTGCCGCTGATTGCTCGCCTGCATCACCGCACCCTGACGCTGGATCAAGGCCGTCTGCTGGCCGATGGAGAGTCCTGATGAGCAGCGCAAAGAATCCACAGCCCGGTCGCCGCAAAGCGCCGAGCGGGGCCGCGCGTTCCCAGCGCGATTGGCGTCACCCGCTGCGCAGCTGGTTCGGCAGTCACCGTGACAGCGCCCGTCAGGCACTGGTGCGTGTTAGGCACTATCCGTTCAGCAGCGCCATGACGGTGCTGGTGATGACCATTGCCCTGGCGTTGCCGATGGGGCTGTCGGTACTGATCGGCCAGGTCAAGCAACTGGGGGTGAACTGGCAGGAAGCGGCGCAGATCTCCGTGTATCTGGCCGATGACGTCAGCGCCGAGAAACAGCAGAGCCTGACCGAGCAGATACGCCAACTGGCCGGTGTGGCGCAGGCGCAGTTGCTCGACAAGGACCTGGCACTGGCCGAATTCCAGCAGCACGCCGGCATGGGCGATGCCCTGCTGCAGCTCGACTACAACCCGCTGCCGAGCGTGATTGTGGTCACGCCACTGAGTATCGACGGCGGCGCCGCGGCGCTGGAGCCACTGCGTGACCGCCTTGCCGCCATTGACGGCGTTGAACAGGTGCAGATTGATCTGCTCTGGGTCGAGCGGCTGGCGGCCATTCTGGCGATGTTTGAGCGCTTTGCCGGCGGCCTTGGCGTCTTGCTGATCATTGCTCTGTTGCTGGTTATGGCCAACACCATCCGGCTGGCTATCGAAAGCCGCCGGGACGAGATTCTGGTGATCAAGCTGGTGGGCGGCACCGATGCCTTCGTGCGTCGCCCGTTCCTCTATATTGGCGTGCTTTATGGCCTGCTCTCCGGGGTGCTGGCCTGGATACTGCTGGCGCTCGGTCTGGCCTGGCTGAATGTCACCGTCGAGCGCGTTGCCTCGCTTTATCAGAGTGAGTTCGCCCTGTTCGGCATGCCCTTTACCGATGGGCTGGCGCTGGTGTTTGGTTCCATGGTGCTCGGGCTGGCGGGCGCCTGGCTGGCGGTCGGGCAGCATGTAAGAGCGATTGAGCCGCAATAAGGCAGCCGCAAGCGACAAGCGCAACCCGCGACGCGTCTAGTGGCGCGTTTACCCGTCGAGTGCGGCGCGGCAGTAAACGCCGGGATAAGCCGTTCACCGGCCGCCCGCCGGAAACATCCTGGTTGGGCTTGCCGCTTGCCGCCACGCTGAACTTTAGGTTACGTTCACAGTCCTATTTTGCGGTGATACACTCAGCCGTCTTTATTTGGGGAGTTCGAACATGAGCACTGCATTGCAGCCTGTTCATACCTTGGCTCCGGGAGCCAATCTCGAAGCCTACATTCAAAGCGTCAGCGCCATTCCGATTCTCAGTGCGGAAGAGGAGCGGGTGCTGGCTGATCGCCTGTACTACCACGAAGACCTGGAAGCTGCCCGTCAGCTGGTCATGTCTCACCTGCGTTTTGTCGTGCACATCGCCCGCAGCTATTCCGGTTACGGTCTGGCGCAGGCCGATCTGGTGCAGGAAGGCAACGTTGGTCTGATGAAGGCGGTCAAGCGTTTCAATCCGGAGATGGGCGTGCGCCTGGTCTCCTTCGCGGTGCACTGGATTCGCGCCGAGATTCACGAGTTCATCCTGCGCAACTGGCGGATCGTCAAGGTCGCAACCACCAAGGCCCAGCGCAAGCTGTTCTTCAACCTGCGCAGCGCCAAGAAGAAGCTGGCCTGGCTGTCGCAGAATGAAGTCGAGGCGGTTGCTGCCGACCTGGGTGTTGCCGAGCGTGAAGTCCGCGAGATGGAAAGCCGTCTGTACGGTCAGGACCTTGGCTTTGACGGCGCGCAGGACGATGACGACGATGCGGCCTACGCACCGGTGCATTATCTGGAAGACAAGCGCTATGACCCGGCTACCCAGCTCGAGTCAGCCGACTGGTCCGATAGTGCCAGCACCAGCCTGCTGACCGGTCTGGAGGCGCTGGACGAGCGCAGTCGCGACATTCTCTACCAGCGCTGGCTGGCCGAAGAGAAGGCCACGCTGCACGAGCTGGCAGCCAAGTATCAGGTCTCTGCCGAGCGTATTCGTCAGCTGGAAAAGAACGCCATGAACAAGTTGAAGAAGAACCTCGAAGCCGAGGTTGAAGTCTGACGCTTGCAGCACTGATCGCAAAGGGGCATCCGCAGGATGCCCTTTTTGTTGGTGTCGTAGGTACCCCGGTTTAGGTTTCTCGTGTTGTACCGAGCCGTAGGGCCACGGCATGCCGTGGCCGCTGACACCGCCAGCGGCGAGAAAAGCACATTTTCCCGTTTCCATAACAAGATCAAGGAGTACCGCATGACGCGCCGTCAGGGTGTGCGATTGGCCACACTGTTCACCGTGGTGATTCTCGCTTTCTATGCCTTCGGTTACTGGCAGTCGCGGCCGGCCGCGCCGGAGCCGATGGCGTGGTACGGGCAATATCAGGACACCCTGCTCAAGCCCCTGCAGGCCCAGCGCCTGACCCTGGCAGACGCCGGCGCCGCGCTGGGCCACGGCACTCTGTGGATGATCAGCGCTGAAGGCAAGCCGCTGCTGGTCAGCCGCTACACCATGGAGAGTGACGATCTGAGCTGGCGCGTGCAGGCGGTCATCGGGCTGACGCCGGAGCAGACCGAGAGTCTGGTGCAGGCACAGGCCTGGCAGCCGGAGTTGCCCGATCAGCCGATCAGTTCAGCAGTCGGTGATGCCCTGAAAGACCGTCAGGTCGTGCGCCTGAGCCTGATCCCCAACGAGCCGATGTCACTGGCGCAGGTGCAGGGCACCTTCGGCAATCCGGATCTGCGTCTGCCGGTCAGCGAGGGCGAAGCCTGGGTTTATCCGAAGGAGGGGGCGGTGGTTGCCGTTGGTGAAGAGCAGGCGCATTCGATCATGTTTGGGTTGCGCGAAGCGTTGCCGGCGGAGCAGTAAGCCGCCGGGCTCAGATCTCCAGTCGATTGCGCCAATACCGCACGGTCAGCCAGTCCGGCAACGGCTTGCCTGTTTCCATCCGATCCAGATAGTGGCGTCCGCCCAACTGTCTGCTCTGGCGCTGAATCCAGTTGGCGCGGCGCAGGGCGTGGGGTGGCGGGCTGGCCGCGTCCCAGTTGAGCGGGCTGGGCAGCACCGCGGCCAGTTGCGCAGCCTGCTGGCTGGACAGATAGCTGGCGCCGATTCCAAAGTGGTGGCGTGACGCGGCCTCGACGCCGTAGACGCCCTTGTCCCACTCGGCGATGTTCAGGTACATCTCCAGAATCCGCTGCTTCGGCCAGAGCAGCTCGATACCGGCGGTAAACCAGACCTCCAGCCCCTTGCGCAGATAGCTGCGGCCAGACCAGAGGAACAGGTTCTTCGCTACCTGCTGGCTGATGGTGCTGGCGCCGCGCAGATTGCCGCCCTGCATGTTATGTTCGACGGCGGCGCGAATGGCCTTGAGGTCAAAGCCGTAGTGGTCGGCAAAGCGCTGGTCTTCCGCGGCGATCACCGCCATTTTCATGCTGTCGGGGATCTGCTCGTACGGCCGCCACTGGTACTGGCGGCGGTAGTCGGCGTCGTCACGCTGGCTGATCCAGCGCTCGACCATCAGCATCGAGCCTGGCGCAGGCGCCCAGCGCAGCACCAGCACGGGCAGCAGGCTGAGCAGGGCGACAATCAGGAGCCACTTGGCGGTCTTGCGCAATATGAGTTTGAACATGGGAATCCGGCCAGTGAGTTGGTCCGGAGTATAAACCGAGGGGGCAAAGCATGGCCAAATGGCTGCTGTTACTGGCATCACTGAGTGGTTTCACCGGCGTAGCACTGGGCGCGTTCGCCGCCCATGGGCTGCGCGGCAAACTGTCCGAGAACATGTTGAGCGTGTTTCAGACCGGCGTGAGCTATCAGCTGTGGCACACCATGGCGCTGATCGGGGTGGCGGTGCTGCTGCTTCGCAGCCCGGACAGCACTTTGCTCAAAGCCACTGGTGTGCTCTTTGCGCTGGGTATCGTGCTGTTTTCCGGCAGTCTCTATCTGCTGACGCTCAGCGGCATCGGCAAACTGGGCATGATTACTCCGCTCGGCGGCGTGCTCTGGCTGGTGGCCTGGCTGTGTCTGGGGCTAGCGGTCTGGCGCACGCTCTGATCCGCCGTGGTCAGCGGGTGGCAAAGGGCGTTATCATAGGGCCCTTGTCGCCGGTCAACATTGACCGTGCCGAGCTGCCCTATCATCTCCATCCGTCGTTGCCGAGCCGCCCATGCAGATTCATTTGAACGGTGAGCCCTATCACCTCGACCAGCCGCTGACCCTGACTGAGCTGATCGCCCGCCTGGGACTGACCGGCAAGCGTCTGGCGGTTGAGCTGAACCTCGATATCGTGCCGCGCAGTCAGCACGCCGAAACCCGTCTGGCCGAAGGGGATCGGGTGGAGATCGTGCATGCCATCGGTGGCGGCTAACCCAATCCCTTCGCTGGAGAACCTGATGACTGATATGACCCAGGACGCGCTGGAAATCGCCGGCGTTCGTTACCGTTCCCGTCTGCTGGTCGGCACCGGCAAGTACAAGGACCTGGACGAGACCGGCCGCGCCATCGAAGCCTCGGGCGCCGAGATCGTGACCGTTGCCATCCGCCGCACCAACATCGGCCAAAACCCGGATGAGCCCAACCTGCTGGACGTGGTATCGCCGGATCGCTACACCATCCTGCCGAACACCGCTGGCTGCTATACCGCTGAAGAGGCGGTGCGCACCTGCCGGCTGGCCCGTGAGCTGCTTGATGGCCACAAGCTGGTCAAGCTGGAAGTGCTGGCCGACCAGAAAACCCTGTTCCCGAACGTGGTGGAAACCCTCAAGGCGGCCGAAGTGCTGATCAAGGACGGCTTCGACGTCATGGTCTACACCAGCGATGACCCGATCATCGCCCGCGAGCTGGCGGCCATGGGCTGCGTTGCGGTCATGCCGCTGGCCGGTCTGATCGGCTCCGGCATGGGCATTTGCAACCCGTGGAACCTGCGCATCATTCTGGAAGAAGCCTCCGTACCGGTGTTGGTGGATGCAGGGGTTGGTACCGCCTCCGACGCGACCATCGCGATGGAGCTGGGCTGTGCCGGTGTGCTGATGAACAGTGCCATTGCCCACGCCGATCACCCGGTGCTGATGGCCCAGGCCATGCACCACGCCGTTGTGGCCGGTCGCGCTGCCTATCTGGCTGGCCGCATGCCGCGCAAGTTGTACGCCTCGGCCTCATCGCCGCTGGACGGCACCCTGCGCTGAGCAGGCTATCCTTTTGTCAGGCGCCCTGCGGGGCGCCGTCTCATCCGAATCATTACCGAGTTGCCCATGTCTGATACTCCCGAACTGCCCGAAAGCGCAGACACCCCGAACCCCGAGAGCCCACCGCGCCGCGCCATTCGCAGTTTCGTCATGCGTGCCGGCCGCATGACCGAAGGTCAGCAGAAGGGGATTGATCAGGGCTGGCCGCGTTTCGGCCTGAGCCTGGATCAGGGCATGCTCGATCTGGACGCCCTGTTTGGTCGCAGTGCGCCGCGTACGCTGGAGATCGGCTTCGGCATGGGCCACTCGCTGCTGGAGATGGCAGCGGCTGCGCCCGAGCAGGATTTTATCGGCATTGAAGTACACCGCCCGGGTGTGGGGGCGCTGCTCAATGGTCTGCTGACCAGCGGCCTGAGCAACGTGCGGGTATTTGACTGTGATGCGATCGAAGTGCTCAACCGCTGCATTCCGGACGGCAGCCTGGATCGGCTGCTGCTGTTCTTCCCGGACCCCTGGCACAAGAAGAAGCACAACAAGCGCCGCATTGTGCAGCCGGCCTTTGCCGAGCAGGTGCGCCGCAAGCTGAAAGTTGGTGGCGTGTTCCACATGGCCACCGACTGGGAGCACTACGCCGAGCACATGCTTGAGGTGATGAGCGCCGCGCCGGGGTATCGCAACCAGGCAGGTGACGCCGGTTACGTGCCGCGCCCGCAAGAGCGCCCGGTGACCAAGTTCGAGCGCCGTGGCGAGCGCCTGGGGCACGGCGTCTGGGATCTCAAGTTCGAGCGGGTCGAGTGAGCCGCTCAGGCTGATTGCCGCAGGTACCGCTGCTCAAACTCCAGTCTATCCACCGGTTTGCCATGCAGATAACCCTGGGCGATGTCGCAGCCCTCTGCGGCAAGCCAGTTGTGCTGCTCCTCCGTCTCCACGCCTTCGGCAATGATCTCCAGGTGCAGGGCCTTGGCCAGGGCGATGATGGCCCGCAAAATGGAGTTGCCTGGCCCTTCGGCCGGCTGAATGCGGCGGACAAAACTCTGGTCGATCTTGACGATGTCGAGCGGCAGTTGTTGCAGATAACTCAGGGAAGAGTGACCGGTACCGAAGTCATCCAGTGCAATGCTGACGCCGGCTGCCCGTAATTGCAGAATTTCGGCCATCGCCTCGCTGGACCCTTCAAGGTCGACCGACTCGGTCACCTCGACTTCCATCAATTGCGCGGGTATGTCGTATTTGCCGAGCAATGCAAGAATCTCCTTTGCCAGGCCGGTGACGCGCAGGCTGAGCACGGACAGGTTGATCGAGAGTTTCAGGCTGAAGCCCGCCCGGACCCAGGCGGCCTGCTGGATCGCGGCCTGTTCCATTACAAAACGGTCGAGCAGCCCTGACAGACCGGCCTGTTCGGCCAGCGGAACAAATTCCGCCGGACTGATGTCGCCAAGCTGCGGGTGCCGCCAGCGCAGCAATACTTCTGCCCCGGTCAGGTGTCGGTCAACCAGTGAAAACTGGGGCTGAAACACCAGTCGCAGGTCGCGTTTGCTTTCCAGTGCCAGCCGCAGTGCCTGGGTCAGGCCGGTCTGGCGCTCCAGTTCGGTGCGCATGTTGTCGTCAAAGCAGGTGACCTGGTTGCGTCCGCGGTACTTGGATCGATACATGGCGATTTCGGCGTTTTGCAGCAGCAGGCGGGACTCGGCCCCGTTCTGTGGTGACCAGACCACGCCAATGCTGGCGGTCAGCAGCAACACGTAGTGTTCGATCTGTAGCGGCGCCGCTGCCGTGCTGAGCAGCTGTCTGGCGTGCTGAATAATCTCGTTTGCCGACGCCGAGGGCATCATGACGACAAATTGGTCGCCCGCCACACGCACCAGCATATCCTGCGGGGTCAGTGAGTCAGACAGACGCCGTGCGATGGCCACCAGCACTGCGTCGCCGATTTTGTGTCCCAGCGTATCGTTGATGTGGCGGAAGTTGTCGAGATCCAGTGAAATCAGGGCAAAGGAGCCGCCTTGCTGTTTAATCTTCCTGCAGCTTGCGTTCAATGGTTTCGGTCAGTTGCAGTCGATTTCTCAGGCCGGTCAGGTCGTCGGTCAGTGCCCTCCTGCGCCAGCGCTCGGCACGTACGACGCTCTGGTTGATGCCGAGCTCCATCCAGCCTGCCAGCAGCGCGCCAATCATGTTCAGTATCAGCAAGGGCAAGACGGCGTCCCTCAGCGCCAGGGTGCGCTGGGGTTCCGGGAATAGCATGATAGTCCCCAGTGACAGCTGCAGCAGGGCACCGAACACCAGAAAGCGCCAGGACAGCCTCCAGCTCAGGCGCGCCTCAAGCTGCCGCCAGGCCAAACCGATCACCGGCGCAATGAGCAGCGTCAGGCAGCCGATATAGGCGCCTGCACCGCCAATCAGCAGGCGCGCAGGAAGGGTGATCATCAGGGCTGCCAGCGCCCCTCGCCAGCCTGCCAGCAGGCCGGCAAAGCCCATCAGTAGCACCCGCGCATCGAGCAGCACACCGTTGCCCACATCGACCGCCGAGAGCATGACAAACAGGCTGCCCAGCCCCATCAAACCGCCCAGCGCCCATTGTTCGTCACGCGGGTTGCGCAGGCGCTTCCACAGGTAGTGATGGTAGAACAGCACAATCGCGGCAAAGGTGAGCAGGCCAAATAAAACGACCAGGAAGAAATCCAGCATGGGGCATCCTGCATCCAGTAATCACTGTCAGTATCGGACACTCTGCGCGATCCTGCCTGTGCTGCTGGCCGATTGGCATTGCCGAAGGCCGAATCGGCCGGGACCGACGGCTGTAAAGCGCTTGTTGGCAGAGCCTGCACATGGGTAAAGTGTGCGCCTTTCCGCGCTGGCAAGGCACTGCCGATGGCCGGATCAATGGAGGTTTCCAGCTGGACGAATGACCATGGGATTACTGCTTACCCTGCGCCCACCGTTTCTGCTGCTGGCGCTGGTCACCGTCGCCCTGGCTGCGGCGCTGACCCCGTCGGCACTGCTGCTCGACAGCGACTGGCTGCTGGTACTGCTGGGCGCGCTGGCGGCGCATGGCGCCGTCAATGTGCTGAACGAGTACGCCGACTTCCACAGCGGTCTGGATCTGCACACCGAACGCACGCCCTTCAGTGGCGGCAGTGGCTACCTGCCCACGCACCCGCACGCTGCGCCGGCCGCCCTTGTGCTGGGGCTGACGCTGTTGCTGCTGACCGTGCTGATTGGGCTGTGGCTGAGCTGGCGGACCGGCCCCGGCCTGTTGCCGGTCGGCATCGCCGGCGTCCTGCTGGTGGCCGGTTATACCCCGTGGATTACCCGCAACCGTTGGCTCAGTCTGCTGGCGCCCGGTACCGGCTTCGGTCTGCTGATGCTGCTGGGCAGCCAGCGCGTGCTGGCCGGCGAATACACGGCCGGCGGGCTGGCGGCCGGCGTGGTGTTGTGGGCGCTGATCAATAACCTGTTACTGCTCAACCAGCTTCCCGATTGCGACGCCGACCGCCGCGTTGGCCGCGACAATCTGGCGCTGCGCTACGGGCCGGCGCTGACTCGCCGGGTCTACGCGGCCAACTGGTTACTGGCCTTGCTGGGGCTGTTGCTGGCCGTGCTGGCGGGCTGGTTGCCGGTTGCCAGTCTGCTGGCCTTGCCGGCGTTTGCGCTGGGTCTGCATAGCCTGTGGCACTGTCGTCCGGATGGCGACCTGTTGCCGGCTCTGCGCAGCAATGTGCTGCAAAGCCTGCTGGTGCCGGGGCTGATGGCCCTGGGTATCTGGCTGTGAGGGCCTGAGAGTACATGCGCGCGCGTCGCCTTAGCGACGCACCCACACCTCAACCCGCCCATTGCGCCGCGCGCCACTTTCCCCGCCGGCTGAACCGACCGGCATGTAGTGTCCGTAACCGACATAGCCCTGCACCCGAGTGCCCATTTCCCGCAGCGCCTTGGCGGCAGACAGGGCGCGCAGCTCGGAGATCATCTGCGCCCGCAGTTCGTGACTCTGTTGGTCGGCAAAGCCGATCAGCATCAGGTCGCGACCAGTCTTGCCGCTGTCTTGCAGATACTGCTGTACGCGTTGCAGGTCACGCCGGGCCTTGTTGTCCAGCTGGGTGCGCCCTTCGGCAAAGCGGAAGTTGACCGACAGGCGCTGGTAATGCTCGGTCAGGCGCCTGAAGGTATCGGGCACACTGGCATCCGGCGGCAGATCGACGGCAAAGGGGGTCTGCGGAAAGAAGCCGGATTCGGCCACAATCGCCTGTCCCGTCGGGCTCTGAACGTACTCGATAAACTGCCTTGCCAGTGGCTCGCCGGTGTTTCCTGCCGTGTACAGATACAGCCGGCGTGCCAGAGGATAATCTTCGGTAGCCACCGACAGCGCGCTCGGTTTCAGCGCCGGGGCGTTGCCGTCGGCAATCGCCAGCAGCTTGCTGTTGCCCGCCGAGGCGAAGCCGGCAAAGCCGATACCGGACGGGTCGTTGCTCACGTCGTTTGACAGCTGGTCGTTCGACTCGTAACGCTGCGCGCTCGGCGTCAGGTTGTAGCGTCCGGCCAGCACCAGCTCCTTGAAGGTATCCCAGGTGCCGGATTGCTCGTCACGGGCATAGATCCGAATTGGTCGATCCGGGCCGCCAACCTCGGACCAGTTGCTGATTTCGCCAGCGAAGACGCGCGCCAGCGTATCGATATTGAGCTGCTCGACCGGGTTGGAGGGGTGTACCAGAATCGCCAGGCCATCAATTGCAATTACATGCTCGCTGGCCGGGCTGGTCAGATCGGCGCGCGTGGCCATGGCTTCCCGCTCGCTGCCCTTGACTCGACGTGATGCGGCCCAGATATCGGCGTGATCCGCCGCCAGCGCGCTGAAGCCAGTGCTCGTGCCATGCGCCGCGACCAGCACTGTCATCGGTTTGCCGTTGTAGCTGGTGGCAAGCACCGTCTCGTTGGCTGTCCCGGTTGGTCTGGCTGTCACCGGGTTGCCGGTCAGTTGCTGCAGAAAGCCGGTCATCAGCATCGGCGCAAGCGTAGCGCCGATGGTATTGGAGCCGTGGATCTCCAGTGCATGGGCGCTGGCCAGGCCGGGTAGCAGGGTGAACGAAAGCCACAGGTGGCGCAGATAGCGGCGAATTGAAGGCATGAGGGTCCTCGTTTCAACGGGCAGCGTGTGAGTCGGCTGCCAGAGTGCGACAAGGAGATAACATCCAGGTTACAGCCGGATGACGGTTGGCTGTCGGATTGCCAGGGTGTAGAGCCGGTCACACTGCCGCGATGCCGCGTTACGGCTGAACGCTGCGCCGGCAGGCTAAAAAGTGGCAATCCGCCACTCTTTCCGTGCCCTTACCCCATCCATGGAACATAATAAGAAAGAACCCGATGACGACGTGCACTCGATGGATGTAACACCCGTATACGATCCCGGTACCCTGATCATGCTGACCAGCTTGCTGATGGCTGTGATGGGTATCGTTCTGCTATTGATGGGGCGCGCCAGCACTCCTGCTATTGCGGGGTATCGTCACTGGGCGGCCGGCTCGCTGTTGGCCATGTTCTCCGGGCTGCTGATCAGTTTGCGTGGCGAGGCCCTCGACTGGCTTACCTATACGATCCCGAATACCGCCGCCATGCTGGCCTATACCCTGTACTGGATCGGCAGCGCCCGCTACTTCGGTCAGCAGCCGAGACTCAAGGGTTGGGTGGTGCTGTTTGTTGTTGCCTGGATCGGCCAGGCCTACTTTACCCACGTCGAGGACAGCCTGCGTGGGCGTTACCTGAGCCTGACCGGCTATGTGTTTGCCGCCAGCCTGATGCATGCCATCGTGTTTGCAATGGCGATCTTCCAACGCAGCAGCGATCATCGGCAGTATCTGCTGGGTGTCACGTTCACCGGTTTCTGGGTCTGCTTCTCCACCCTGGTATTTGGTGCGCGCTGGGTACATGCGGTGTTCCAGCCGCAGGACGGCCAGGGCATGCTGGATACCTCCTGGATGCAGGCGCTGTATCTCGGTACCTTCACCTTCGGACTGGTGATCGTCAATATCGGTTTTTTGCTACTCGTGTCCGAGCGTATCCGCAGCAATTTTGAAGACCTTGCCATGGTCGATACGTTGACCGGCGTGCGCAGCCGCCGCGCAGTGGCCAATGCCGCCAGTGACCTGTTCCGGCGCAGCAGGCGGAGCGGAGAGCCTTTTTCAGTCCTTTCGCTCGATCTGGACCACTTCAAGGCGATTAACGACCAGTTCGGTCATCAGACCGGTGATCGCGTCTTACAGGTCTTCTGTCGGCATGTGGAAGATGCCCTGCGCCAGTCTGATGTGTTCGGCAGGGTAGGGGGCGAGGAGTTTATCGTTCTGCTGCCGGCAACCACCATGGCTCAGGCCGGTGAGCTGTCCGAACGGCTGCGCCTTGCTGCCCTTGTCAGCGAGCCGGGCTTACCCGGTGTGACCGTCAGCATTGGCTATACCGACTGGCGCCCGACAGATGCCGGTGTTGATGACACCTTCAAGCGTGCTGATCGCGCTCTGTATGCGGCGAAGGATGCGGGGCGCAATCGGGCGATGCACTGCTAGAACCTGCGTGCAGAGCCCGGGGCTGAACTCTGAGTGCGCGTTTGTCCGGGCGTTGGCGGTATGTCTGGTCGTTGTTTGGACAATCCTCATGATCGTGAGGATAACTACTGCTTTGTTTGCCAGCCGCAAGTTATCCGCACGCGCGTGAGGTTTGCTGCTCCCTGCCATCCACACCGCCAATACCCTCACATACGCCACGGTAACTCAACTGGTTACAGTGACTGGCCGGTTCTACACTGGACGGCATTTGACCAAACAGGAAGAGCCCCAATGACTTACGAGACCCTCGATTACCAGGTGGAGGACGGTGTCCTCACGCTGACGCTGAACCGTCCTGACCGCATGAACGCCTTTAACGGCCTGATGCGTCGTGAGCTGATTGCCGCCTTTGATGCGGCGGATGCCGATGATGCGGTGCGTGTGGTGATCATGACTGGTGCGGGCCGTGCGTTCTGTGCCGGTGCGGATCTGGAGAAGGGCGGTGACACCTTCAACCGCCACAAGCGTCAGGATCAGCCCGAGGGTGATGATCTGCGTGATGGCGGCGGTACTGTCTCACTGCGTATCTACGAGTGCATCAAGCCGGTCATCGTTGCCTTCAACGGCGCGGCTGTCGGCGTCGGTGTGACCATGAGCCTGCCGGCGGATATTCGCATGGCCTCGACCAATGCCAAGTTCGGTTTCGTGTTCGCCCGTCGCGGCATCACCATGGAAGCCTGCTCCAGCTGGTTCCTGCCGCGCCTCGTTGGCCCGATGCAGGCCGCCGAGTGGGTCTATACCGGCCGCGTCTTCAGCGCCGAAGAAGCGCTCAAGGGCGGTCTGCTGCGCAGCGTCCACGAGCCGGACGAGCTGCTGCCGGCGGCGCGCGAGCTGGCCCGTGAGATTGCCGACAACACCTCGGCCATGTCTGCCGCGCTGAACCGTCAGCTGCTGTGGCGCATGATGGCGGCGGATCATCCGATGGAAGCGCATATCATCGACTCGCGCGCGATTGCCTTTATGGGTGAGTCCGAAGATGCGAAAGAGGGCGTCAGCTCGTTCCTGGAGAAGCGCGCGCCGGAGTTCAAGCTGCGTCCGAGCTCGGACAAGCCTGAGTTTTTCCCGTGGTGGGAAGAGCGCAAATTCCGATAAAAGCTACCTGCGTTGGCATTGCTGCGTTGAAGCAAAGGCCAAAAATGCTCACTTACTCTTTGTAAGGTCGGGCGCGACTCCGATCGCTTTTTGGTCTTCACTTCGCCTTGCACTGCCTGCCTCGGTGACGCTTTTATTGTTTGCCGGCAGCACGGCGTAATGCTGATCGGATACGACGCCCGCGCAGGTTCTGTGTGCGGGCGTTTCAGTGTTAGGCTTTGGCTTTTTCTACCCAATGGGAGCTGTTGCCATGAGTCGTCACTTTGAATCCGCCCCGGGCCTGTGCGAGAACCGCGATCCGGCTACCGAGGGGTTTGTCTTCAACCAGACCATGCTGCGCATCAAGGACCCGAAGGCGACGCTGGATTTCTATACCCGCGTGATGGGCATGACGCTGGTGAAGAAGCTGGATTTTCCGGCCGGCAAGTTTAGTCTGTATTTTCTGGCCGCTGTCGACAGTAACGCGCTGGACAGCTGGTCTGACGATCCTGTTGAGCGCACCCACCAGACCTTCGGCCGTCCGGCCATGCTGGAGCTGACCCACAACTGGGGCACCGAAGACGATCCGGAGTTCAGCTATCACAACGGTAACGAAGAGCCGCGCGGCTTCGGCCACATCGGCTTTGCCGTGCCGGATCTGGAGGCGGCCTGCGCGCGCTTTGAGGAGCTGGGTGTGTCCTTCGTCAAGCGTCCGCAGGACGGCAAGATGCACAACATCGCCTTTATCCGTGATCCGGATGGGTATTGGATTGAGATCTTTGCGCCGGGCGGGATGGCCTGACGGGAGCGTTAAAAGCTACCTGCGTTGCCATCGCGGCGTTAAAAACCAGCTCGGCATGCTCATTTACAGCTCGTAAACTCCGCTGCCTCGCTGGTTTTTGCCTTGCGCTGCCTGCCTCGGCAACGCTTTTACCTGCCCCCGCTCTTGCTGTGGTCCTGCGGGTGTCAGGGGAAGTGCGCGCCTTCCAGCGTCCCCTGCTGGGTGCGCTTGTCGTACTCGCGGTCGTCGACGGCGAGCTGTTCCAGCAGGCGGCGGCCGGCGGCGTTGGCAGCTTGTTGCAGTTGCTCGCAGGAGGCTGCTGGCGGCAGATTGAGAATCGCCTGCTCGATCTGTCTGGCGGCATTCATCGCCAAATCCACATGACCATCCTGATGCAGCTGCAGGGCGAGCAGGTAGCTGTCCCATTGCTGCTGCACGCTGGCGGCGCGCTGCGGGTCGGGTTGCAGGCGCGGGATATACGAGGTCACGCTGACGTCGGTGGTCGCTTCGGTGATGCGGCACTGACCGGGCGTGGACTCCCAGCGGAAGTTCCAGTTGACCCGGTTGGCGCTGTGCTGACGATTGCGGTTCAGGCTGGCGCGAATGGTGTCGACGGTAGCGCCGCTGACATCAAAACTTTCCACCCGGCTTTGCAGTCGTGGTTCGGCGTAGCTTTGCCCCGCAGCGATCAGCAGCGGGCTCAGCAGCAGCGGTAACAGCAATCGTTTGTGCATCAGATCGGGTCCATCAGGCGCTCTAGGGCAGCGCGGCAACGGTTGGGGATCGGGAAGGCGGTATTGCTGGCGCGGTCCACGAATACATGGACGAAACGACCCGCTGCGCAGGCCTCGTCACGGCCCTGCTTGAATACGGCCAGTTCGTAATGTACCGAGCTGCTGCCCAGGCGCGCGACCTTGACGCCAATCTCGATGGCGTCAGGAAAGGCGATGGGCGCGAAGTAGTCGCAGTTGGAGCTGACCACAAAGGCGACCTGATCGCCGGTATGGATGTCCAGCCCGCCTTCGGCGATCAGCCAGCTGTTTACCGCGCTGTCGAAGTAGCTGTAGTAGGTCACATTGTTGACGTGACCGTAGATGTCGTTGTCGTGCCAGCGGGTGGTGATGGCGTGCAGGTAGGGGTAATCGCTGCGCGTGGGCTTGCTCGTACTCATGAATGCTCCGCTTGGCTCAGTAAGCCTGGTTGTAGATGGCCAGCGCGTCCGCTTCGGTGACCTCGCGTGGGTTGTTGACCAGCAGACGCTGCTGCAGCATGGCGTCCCTGGCCAGCATTTCCAGTGCGTCCTTTGGCACACCGGCGTCGCGCAGACGGCTCGGCAGGCCACCGCGCGGGCTCAGCTCGGCCAGTGCGCTGATCATCTGCGCGGTCAGGCTGTCGGTGTCACCGGCAACCAGGCCGGGGCCGACGATCAGCGGTGCCAGTTCGGCATACAGCGGCGCGGCGGCCGGAGCGTTGAATTCAACCACCGTTGGCAGCACCAGCGCGTTCGACAGGCCGTGCGGAATGTGGAAGTGACCGCCAAGCGGGTAGGCCAGTGCGTGGACCGCAGCGACCGGCGCGTTGGCGAAGGCCTGGCCGGCGAGCAGGGCGCCGAGCAGCATGGCCTGGCGGGCTTCGCGGTTGCCGCCGTCCTCCACCACCGCATCCAGGTTGCCGGCCAGCAGGCGCAGGGCCTCGCGGGCGAGCATGTCGGACAGCGGGTTCTTCTTCAGTTTGCTGGTGTAGGCCTCGATGGCGTGCACCATGGCGTCGATGCCGGTGGCGGCGGTGACGTGGGCGGGCAGCCCGAGGGTCAGGTCGGCATCCAGCAGCGCCAGATCCGGCAGCAGAATCGGTGACACGACGCCCATCTTGGTGGTGGCGCCGGTGGTGATGATCGCAATCTGGGTGACTTCCGAGCCGGTGCCGGCGGTGGTCGGCACCTGAATCAGCGGCAGGCGCTGGCCGCGGGCATTGCCGACGCCGTAGATGTCCTGCAGGGTCTGCGTGCAGCTCGGGTGCGCGAGCAGGGCAACCAGCTTGGCCACGTCCATCGAGCTGCCGCCACCGAAGCCGATGATCAGCTCGGCCTGCATGGCCTTGGCCTGTTCAACGGCCGCTAATACCACGGATTCCGGCGGATCGGCCTCAACCTGATCGAATACCTCAACAGCAATGCCGGCGCTGCTCAAGGTTGGCAGTACGCCGCTGAGCAGGCCAATCTTGGTAATGCCGGGGTCGGTGACAATCAGCACGCGGTGGGCGTCGCGGACCTTGCACAGCTCGCCGAGCTGGCTGGCGGAACCGGATTCGCAGAGGATCTGCGCGGTGGTGGCAAAGCTGAAGGGATTCATCGGGCCTCCGGGTTGGGTGCGGGTTCGATCTGCTGCGTGCCCGTGGGCCGCGGTTGTTGTGCATTCATCGCCGGTGGCTTTCCGGCTGGCGAGATCGAAATCAGTTTCCAGACTGAGTCAATTCTGCTGACTGTGCGTTCATGCGGCAAGGGCTATTGATGTTGGCGATGGTCATTCACAGCCCGGTGATAGTGGAGCGCCCTTGTTGGCCGAGTCGGAACGCGGCCTTCCCAAGCGGCCTAGAGGAACATCTCCAGCAGGTCGTTGAGGAACAGCCGGCCGCGTTCGGTCGGGCGCAGTTGCTGGCGCCAGGGCTCGAGCAGGCCCTTGGCCTCGGCCTGGTTCAGGGTGCCGGCGATCTGCTCCAGCGACTGGCCGGTACGCTCGGCGTACCAGGCGCTAGGCACGCCATCGACCAGCCGCAGGGCGTTCATCAGGAAATCGAACGGCAGCTCGTCTGCGTCCAGCGTCTTGCTGCCGGCCAGATAGGCTTTGTCCGGATTCAGGTAGTCCTTGGGCAGGCGGGTCTTCCAGTAGCGCTGCACCTTGCCATTGGCGTCGGTCAGCTTGCCGTGGGCACCGGCACCCAGGCCGAGAAAGTCGCCGTACTGCCAGTAATTGAGGTTATGGCGGGCGCGGTGGCCGCCCTTGGCATAGGCCGAAATCTCGTACTGGGCGTAGCCGCCGGCGGCCAGCCGTTGCAGCCCGGCCTCCTGAATCGACCAGAGAATGTCTTCCTCGGGCAGCGTGGGCGGGCGCGAGTAGAACACGGTGTTGGGTTCCAGCGTCAGCTGATACCAGGACAGGTGCTCGGGTGCGAGCGCCATGGCCTGATCCAGATCGGCCATCGCCTGGGCGTGCTCCTGATTCGGCAGGCCGTGCATCAGGTCGAGGTTCAGGTTGTCGAAGCCGGCGCGGCGCGCCATCTCGACCGCACCGAGGGCTTCGCGGTCGTCATGGATGCGGCCAAGGGCCTTGAGATGGCCGGCATTGAAGCTCTGGATGCCAATCGACAGGCGATTGATGCCCGCCAGCCGGTAGTCGCGAAACTTGGCCTGCTCGAAGGTGCCGGGGTTGGCTTCGAGGGTGATTTCGATTTCATCGGCGAACGGCACGCGCTGGTTCAGCGCCTGCAGAAAGCGGTCCAGGGCCGCAGCTGAGAACAGGCTCGGCGTGCCGCCTCCGAAGAAAATTGAGGTCAGCGGCCGGGCGGGCAGGCCGTCGAGCAAGCGCAGGTCCTGCTCCAGATCCTCGATCAGCGCGTCAACGTACTCTGCTTCGGGCAGGGTATCGAGACTGGTGTGCGAATTGAAGTCGCAGTAGGGGCACTTCTTTACGCACCAGGGGATGTGGATGTACGCCGCCAGGGGCGGCGGCTGCAAGCCACAAGACGGGGGCGTTGCCCCCTCAAGCTGCAAGCGGTCCGTGCTGGCGTTTGGGTTTGCTTGCCGCTTGCCGCTTGCCGCTTGTGGCTTCACAGGCCCAGCCTGGTTTTCAACAGCGCCATGGCGCGTGCCCGGTGGCTCAACTGATTCTTCTCTTGCGGACTGAGTTCGGCGCTGGAGCAGTCGCGCTCCGGCACCCAGAACAGCGGATCGTAGCCAAAACCGTGCTCGCCGCTGGGCGCATGCAGGATGCGGCCTTGCCAGGCGCCTTCGCAGATGACGGGAATGGGATCTTCGGCGTGGCGCAGCAGGGCCAGTGCGCAGATGAACTGGGCGCCGCGCTCGGCGTCCGGTACGTCCTTCAATGCTTCAAGCAGCTTGGCGTTGTTGGCGGCATCACCGCCACCGCCGGCGTAGCGGGCAGAGTAGATGCCGGGTGCGCCGCCCAGGGCGTCGACCGCGAGTCCGGAGTCGTCGGCCAGCGCCGGCAGGCCCGAGATGCGGGCGGCGTGACGCGCCTTGATCAGGGCGTTTTCGACGAAGGTCAGGCCGGTTTCCTCGGCTTCGATATCGGTGAAGTCGCTTTGCGGGCGGACGGTGATGCTGTCACCCAGCATGGCCTGGAGTTCAGCGAGCTTGCCCTTGTTGTTGCTGGCGAGCACCAACTCACTGAAGGGCAGGGCAGTTTTATTGGTCATCGGGGAAGAATTCCTGCTGGAAGCTCAGGCTGTGCACCATGGCGCCTTCTTCGGCCTGGATATCGACTTTGAACAGCAAAATGCCGCGCTGGGTAGAGGTGTAGTTGGCGACAAAGTAGATGGCGTCGCCTTCCTGAATACGGTTGAAGTCGAGCGCGACCGGCTGGCCGATCAGGCTGCGCACTTCGCCCTTGAGGATAGCGTCGACCGCGCTGCCGTCCGGCCGCTGCACGGCGACGTTGATCACGCCGTGGGTCGGGCCGCGCTTGAGGCCGGCGTTGGCGGCGATGTCGGGCTGCAGCAGGGTGCTGTTGAATACGTTGTGGTAGACCACCAGATCACCGAAGCGAGTGGGCTCGGGGCCGGCGAACACGTTGAGGCTGAGCAGCATCAGGCTCAGCAGGCAGAGACGACGAAACATGGCAGTTCTCCTCGAAAGTGGACTAGCGACTGACCCGGTAGATCGCGACTTCACCCAGCATGTTGGGCCACAGGCCGCTCAACCAGCTGCTCTGGTGGGTCTGGTCGACCACCAGGCGGTTCAGCACCTTGATGTTGCGCTCCCGGCACAGCTGCTCGAAGTCCTTGAAGGTGCAGAAGTGGATGTTCGGGGTGTTGTACCAAGTGTAGGGCATGAACTCGGACACCGGCATGCGGCCCTTGGTGCCCAGATACCAGCGGCAGCGCCAGTGGGCAAAGTTGGGGAAGGTCAGAATGCCTTCGTGGCCGATGCGCAGCATGTCTTCCAGTACCCGGTCGGGGTAGTGCATGGCCTGCAGTGACTGGGTCATGACCACGGTGTCGAAGCTGTTGTCCTCGAAGTTGTCGAGGCTTTCGTCGAGGTTCTGCTCCATCACGTTGACGCCGTGTCGGATACAGCTGCTGATCTTGTCCGGGTCGATTTCCAGGCCGTAGCCCTGCACCTGCTTGTGATCGCGCAGGTGGCGCAGCAACTGGCCCTCGCCGCAGCCCAGGTCTAGTACCCGGCTGCCCGGGCGAATCCATTGCTGGATGATCTCCAGATCGGCGCGCAGGCTCATTGGTTCACCTCGATGCGGTTCATGTAGCCACTCAGGGCCTCGATATAGCGGGGAATCGGCAGCAGGAAGGCGTCGTGGCCCTGGGCGGCTTCGATCTCCAGATAGCTGACGTCCTTGCGGGCGGCGAGCAGGCCGTCGACCAGTTCGCGCGAGCGCGCCGGCGAGAAGCGCCAGTCGGTAGTGAACGACATCACCAGACAGCGAGCCTGGACCACCGCCAGTGTGCGCGCCAGATCACCACCGTTGGCCGCGGCCGGGTCAAAGTAGTCCAGCGCCTTGGTCATCAGCAGGTAGGTATTGGCATCGAAGCGACCGGAGAACTCCTGACCCTGATAGCGCAGGTAGCTTTCCACCTCGAACTCGACGCTGGTCAGGTCGTAGTTGAGCTGATCGGAGCGCAGATCGCGGCCGAACTTGGCGCCCATCGAGTCGTCCGACAGGTAGGTAATGTGGCCGACCATGCGCGCCAGCATCAGGCCGCGCTTGGGGATCACGCCAAAGGCGGCGTAGTCGCCGTTGTGGAAGT
This sequence comes from Halopseudomonas sp. L-58, assembly GCF_056859475.1. Lineage (NCBI taxonomy): Bacteria > Pseudomonadati > Pseudomonadota > Gammaproteobacteria > Pseudomonadales > Pseudomonadaceae > Halopseudomonas > Halopseudomonas sp. L-58. The sequence goes on along the minus strand of NZ_JBSXON010000086.1, from coordinate 50,280 downwards.
CCGGATCGGTAATGATTGCCTGCCGGGCCACCTCGTTGAAGGCGATGTTCTGTGCCGACAGCTTGGGCGCGGTGGCAATGGCCACGCAGTGACGCACGCGCTCCGGGTAGCTGATCGCCCACTGCAGCGCCTGCATGCCGCCAAGACTGCCGCCCACCACCGCAGCCCACTGCTGAATGCCCAGCACGTCGGCCAGCCTGGCCTGGCTGTGCACCCAGTCTTCGACGGTAACGACCGGAAAACTGGCGCCGTAGCTCTTGCCGGTTTCCGGGTTGATGCTGGACGGGCCGGTGGAGCCGTGGCAGCCGCCGAGGTTGTTCAGGCTGACGACGAAGAAGCGATTGGTGTCGATGGCCTTACCGGGGCCGATGCAGTTGTCCCACCAGCCCGGTTTGCGATCGTCGGCGCTGTGGTAGCCGGCGGCGTGGTGATGGCCGGACAGGGCGTGGCAGATCAGCACCGCGTTGCTGGCGCTGGCGTTGAGCTCACCGTAGGTCTCGTAGACCAGCTCGTAGCTGTTCAGCGGCGTGCCGCAGGCCAGGGGAAGAGGGTCGGTAAACGTCTGGCGCTGGGGGGTGACCAGGCCGACGGAGTCAGCAGGTAGTCGGGACATCGGTAACCTGTTCCTGTGTCGCTTGGCCGGACTTCGTAGGGAGGATCACTCCCGGGATACAGCAGGCAGGCGAAGGGCCAATTATGGATGCGCCAGTCTAAAGAGGGCGTTGGCCCGGTGCAACATTCAGCCGCGGCTGATACCCAGATCCTCGGGCAGTTGCTGCGGCTGCTTTATCAGCAGGCGTTTTTGCCGGCTGCTCTGGCCGCTGAGCAGGCTGACCTGCTGGCGGCTGACCGCAAAGGCGTCGGCCAGAAAGCGCATCAGCGCGTCGTTGGCCTTGCCGTCGACGGGCGGTGCGCTGATGCGGATCTTCAGCCGTTCGCCATGCTGGCCGGCAAACTCGGCGCGCTTGGCGCCGGGCTGCAGATGGCAGTCGAGGATCAGATCCTCGCCTTGCCAGTGGTAGAACGGCACTGGCGTCAGAGTGCCAGCGTCAGGCCACGGGGCATGCTGGCCGCGGCTGCCAGGTTGGCGATGACCAGCATGTCGAACAGCCGAATGGCGATAAAGGCAAAGATCGGTGACAGGTCCAGCCCGCCCAGTGCCGGCAGGATCTTGCGGATCGGTGCCAGCAGCGGCTCGCACAACTGGTTGATCAGCGTTACCGCCGGGTTGTAGCTGCCCTGGGCGACCCACGACAGGATTACACTGATGATCAGCGCGAAGAAGAAGATCTTGGCGAACAGCGCGAGGATGCCAATGGCCGACCAGGCGACCAGCAGGATAATGTTCGGCAGCGCGTAGCCCATCAACTTGATGATCAGCACCATCAGCACCAGCTGGATTGCCAGCGCCAGGACCAGCGAGGCGAAGTCCAGCCCGCCGTAACCGGGAATAATCCGGCGCAGCAGCATCAGCAGCGGCTTGGTGGCACGGACGATGAACTGCGAGATCGGGTTATAGAAGTCGGCGCGGACCAGCTGCAGCAGAAAGCGCAGCAGTACTACCAGCAGGTAGAGATTGCCGAGGGTTTGCAGCAGGTAGATGGCGGCCGTGTTCAGGCTGTTCATGGGCAATCAATCCTCAGGCAAGCTCGCGGGACATTTCGGCTGCGCGGTCGGCACAGGCCTGCATGGCGTCGTCGACCATCTTCGGCAACCCCTGGCTGCGGAAGGTTTCGATGGCGCGTTCGGTGGTGCCGTTGGGTGAGCAGACGCGACGGCGCAGCTCGGCAACGTCGACGTCGCTGTGTACCGCCATGTCGGCGGCGCCCAGGCCGGTGAACAGCGCCAGTCGCTCGGCGGTGTCGCGCGGCAGGCCAAGTTTTTCGCCGGCGTCGATCATCGCTTCCATCAGGTAGAAGAAGTAGGCCGGGCCACTGCCGGAGACCGCGGTGACGGCGTCGATCAGCTTTTCCTCATCCAGCCAGACACTGATGCCGACCGCGTTGAGGATGCCTTCGGCCTGCTCACGCTGCTCGTCGCTGACCGCGGCGTTGGCATACAGGCCGCTGACGCCCTGGCCGCGCAGCGACGGCGTATTGGGCATGCAGCGGACGATGGCGGTACCGGCGCCGAGCCAGTTTTCCAGGCTGCTGCAGGTGATGCCGGCGGCGATGGAAATGATCAGCTGGCCGGGCTTGCGGCTGCGCGGCAGGGCGCGGCAGACGTCCTGCATGACCTGCGGCTTGACCGCCAGCAGCAGGATGTCGCACTCGGCTGCCAGCACCGCGTTATCGGTGGTCGTGCGGATATGGAACTGGCGCTCCAGGGCCGCGCATTGCTCGGCCTTGGTGTCGCTGGCGATCAGGTTTGCCGGCTTGACGTTCTTCTGCAGCATGCCGCCGATCAGGCTGGTGGCCATGTTGCCGGCGCCGATGAATCCGATTACGGGTGCAGTCATAGGGAAACCTCGTTCAGCATGCGTTAGGTGTTGGCGTACTGGCGTTGCCCGAACAGGGCGGTGCCGATACGCACTATGGTGGCGCCTTCCTGCACCGCTTCGGTCAGGTCGTCGCTCATGCCCATCGACAGGGTGTCCAGGTCCAGCGGCAGGCTTTGGGCAGCCTGGCGCAGCGCAGCCAGCGGCGCGCGGCGTGCCTCGCTGGTCTCGGCCGGTGCCGGAATGGCCATCAGCCCGCGCAGCCGGATGCGCGGCAGCGCCGCGACCGCGGCAGCCAGCTCGGGCAGTTCGGCCAGCGATACGCCGGATTTGCTGTCTTCGGCGCTGATGTTCACCTGCAGGCAGACATTCAGTGGCGGCAGATGTTCCGGGCGCTGGTCAGAGAGGCGCTGGGCGATTTTCAGGCGATCGACGCTGTGCACCCAGTCGAAGTGCTCGGCGATGGGACGCGTCTTGTTCGATTGAATGGGGCCGATGAAGTGCCAGTGCAAGGGCAGATCACTCAGCTCGGCCATCTTGTCGAGGGCTTCCTGCAGGTAGTTTTCGCCGATATCCTTCAGCCCGGCGGCCCAGGCGTCGCGAATGGCGCTGGTGGGCCGGGTCTTGCTGACGGCCAGCAGGGTGATCGCTTCCGGAGGCCGTCCGGCCGCCTCTGCAGCCCGCCGGATGCGCTCACGAACGTTTGCAATATTCTCTGCTATCGTGGACATTACGGACGTTAATACCTTGCCAATGGAATAGACACTGCGGGCATTCTACATGCATGCAGGTTGTTATGGGGAACCCTATGGATATTACCGAGCTGTTAGCCTTCAGCGCTAAACAGGGCGCGTCGGACTTGCACCTGTCGGCAGGATTGCCGCCCATGATCCGTGTTGATGGCGACGTGCGCCGGATCAACGTACCGGCGATGGAGCACAAGCAGGTTCATGCGCTGATCTACGACATCATGAACGACAAGCAGCGCAAGGACTACGAGGAGTTCCTGGAGACCGACTTCTCGTTCGAGGTCCCCGGCGTAGCCCGGTTCCGGGTTAACGCGTTCAACCAGAATCGTGGCGCAGGCGCGGTGTTCCGGACCATTCCTTCCAAGGTGCTGACCATGGAAGATCTGGGCATGGGCGATGTGTTCAAGAAGATTTCCGATGTGCCGCGCGGGCTGGTGCTGGTGACCGGGCCGACCGGCTCGGGCAAGTCCACCAGTCTGGCGGCCATGCTCGACTACATCAATTGCAACAAATACCAGCACATCCTGACCATCGAGGACCCGATCGAGTTCGTTCACGAGTCGAAGAAGTGTCTGGTCAACCAGCGTGAAGTGCACCGTGACACACTTGGCTTTGCCGAAGCATTGCGCTCGGCACTGCGTGAAGACCCGGATATCATTCTGGTCGGCGAGATGCGCGACCTGGAAACCATTCGCCTGGCGCTGACTGCGGCAGAAACAGGTCACCTGGTGTTCGGCACCCTGCATACCACCTCGGCGGCCAAGACCATCGACCGTATCGTCGACGTGTTCCCCGGTGAGGAAAAGGCCATGGTGCGCTCGATGCTGTCCGAGTCACTGCAGGCGGTAATCTCCCAGACGCTGCTGAAGAAGATCGGCGGCGGCCGGGTCGCCGCGCACGAAATCATGATCGGCACACCGGCGATCCGGAACCTGATCCGTGAAGACAAGATTGCGCAGATGTACTCGGCGATCCAGACCGGCGGCAACCTCGGCATGCAGACCCTCGACATGTGTTTGAAGTCGCTGGTCGCCAAGGGCCTTGTCAGCAAGGAAAGCGCCCGTGAGAAAGCCAAGGTCGCCGACGGATTCTGAGTTCAACAAATAGTGCCGGCGGCGGTGTGCCTGCCGCCATGAAGGAAAGTAGAGGCAACCCATGGAGTTCGAGAAGCTGTTGCGGTTGATGGTCGAGAAGGGTGCGTCCGACCTGTTCATTACCGCCGGTGTGCCACCGAGCATGAAGGTGAATGGCAAGATCCTGCCGGTTACCAAAACTCCGCTGTCGCCGGAGCAGACCCGCGAAACCGTGCTGGGCGTGATGACCGAAGCGCAGCGTCGCGAGTTCGCCGAGAAGCGCGAATGCAACTTCGCCATCAGTGCGCGCGGCATTGGCCGGTTCCGGGTCAGCTCGTTCTATCAGCGCAATCTGGTGGGCATGGTGTTGCGCCGTATCGAGGTCAACATTCCGACCATGGAAGAACTGCGGCTGCCGGAGGTGCTGAAGCAGCTGGCCATGACCAAGCGCGGCCTGGTGATCTTCGTCGGCGCTACCGGTACCGGCAAGTCGACCTCGCTGGCCTCAATGATCGGCTACCGCAACAAGCACTCCAGCGGGCACATCATCTCCATCGAAGATCCGATCGAATTTATTCACCAGCATCAGAACTGCATTGTCACCCAGCGCGAGGTCGGTATTGATACCGACTCGTTCGAGGTGGCGCTGAAGAACACCTTGCGTCAGGCGCCGGACGTGATTCTGATCGGTGAGGTGCGGACCAAGGAAACCATGGATCACGCGGTGGCCTTTGCCGAAACCGGCCACCTGTGTCTGGCTACCCTGCACGCCAACAACGCCAACCAGGCGCTGGACCGCATCATTCACTTCTTCCCGACCGAGATGCATCAGCAGGTCTGGATGGACCTGTCACTGAATCTCAAGGCGATTGTTGCCCAGCAGCTGATTCCCACGCCCGATGGCAAGGGCCGTCGTGCTGCCATCGAAGTGCTGCTTAATACGCCGCTGGCCGCCGACATGATTCGCAAGGGTGAGGTGCATGAGCTCAAGCCGTTAATGGCCCGCTCCAATGAATTGGGCATGCAGACCTTCGATCAGGCGCTCTACAAGCTCTACAGTGCCGGCGAGATCACCTATGAAGATGCGCTGTTGCACGCCGACTCGGCGAACGACCTGCGTCTGATGATCAAGCTGGGCTCGGAAACCGACGGTCAGCACCTGATGCAGGACCAGCTGAGCCACGGCCTGTCGCTGGAAGAAGAGGAAGAAGTCGCCTCGCGCACGCGGCGGTTCTGAGTCGCTGACGGTCGGCTGACTAGCCGGCCGTCGCGGTATGCAGCTGGTTGCGCCCGCCGCGCTTGGCCTCCAGCAGGGCGTGATCGGCCTGGCTGATGGTGTCGGAATAGCTGTTATTCGGGCTGTGCTGTGCGATGCCGATACTGACGGTCATGCCGACCGACTCGTCCTGCACCCGGATGGTCAGTCGCTCGACAGCGGACCGTACCCGCTCCATCACCAGGGTCGCCTCGGCGGTACCGGTTTCCGGCAGCAGAATCAGGAACTCTTCTCCCCCCCAGCGACCGCACAGGTCGCTGTCCCGAATTTCGGCATCCAGCACTCGCGCCAGCTCAATCAGTGCGCCGTCGCCAACTTCGTGGCCATAACGATCATTGATGCTCTTGAAGTGGTCGACATCCAGCATGGCGATGCTGAACGGGCGCTGATAGCGGATGAAGCGCTCGGCTTCCTTCTTCAGGCGGTCTACCAACAGGCGGCGATTACCCAGGCCGGTCAGTGCGTCGTGGGTGGAGGCTTCGCGCAGCGCCTCGTTCAGGTCGCGCATCATGTTCTGATAGCGGTCCGAGATGCGGGCCACCTTCTCCAGTTGACGCAATTGCTTGTTCAGTCGCTCGGTCAGCGACTGCTCGCGCTGCCGGGCCATGCTCTGGAATCCGTCGGAGATGTGACTGATGCGGTCGATTCGACGGGCCAGATCCTGATGGGCTGACCACAGCTCGTTCAGCGGCGCATACAGAGGACTCTGCTGGAGCTCGGTTTGCTCCAGTAGCCGTGGAATCTGCGCTTCGAGGTCCTCTTTGTTTCCTTTCATGGCGTGCTCAGGGGTGACTGATGATGTTGAAATTGAAGGTACAGTCTTCCTTGAATTCTTCTGCCAGCTCGGCGACACGCTCGTTCTGCGGGTCGTAGTACCAGTTGACCGCAACTTGCTTGCCGTCCTGATGGGCGGCTTCCAGCAGGTCGAAAACGTCCATCATGGCCTTCACGCTGCTGGTGTTCAGGTACAGCAGACGCAGCTCAAGGCTCAGTGGAGCGCCTGCCTGATCGAGATAGGACTCGATCCAGTCGAACACCTGCTGAAACAGGTCAAAGGAATTTTCCGGATAGGAGTCGCCGGCCATATGCAGATGGCCGGCGTTCCAGTCGCTGCGTACTTCCGGTGTAGATTGCGAGCTGGGGATGCTGAAATCGTTCATAGGTGCTTGGCTCTTGGTTCGGTCAGATCACGGCGCGCAGGCTGAAAAAGCTGCGACCGTTGGCGACGGGCTGCAGCGAGGCCTGCAGCGGGGCGCTGGATTTGCGGGCAATGTCAATCAGGCCCAGGCCCGCGCCGGAGGGGCGCTCGGCGTCGCGCGGGCGACGCAGTTGCTCCTTGTAGGCTGCCTTCAGGCCGGCTTTGTCCAGTTCTGCCAGCCGGGCAATCGAACTGACCAGATTTTCCCCGTCGGCGCTTTCGATCAGGTTGCCTGCCGACACGATATACCGTCCGTCCTCATCCCGTGATACGACCACGGTGGCGCCAGCCTCCTGCTCGTTCCAACCCTTGGCCCGGGTGTAATGGCTGATATTCTGGGTCATTTCGATGTAGACGGCAAAAACATCCATGGCAGCGGAAGTCGGTGCGCTATCGGCGGCCAGATAGTTACGCAATGCGTTGCCGATCTCTTCGATCAGGCTGCGCGAGATGGGGCCGTTGAAGCACAGCAGGATCTGCTGGCTGTTGAATTGTTCGCGCATCGCGAACAGGTCGATATGGTCCATTACAACTCCTGTGCGGTCGGGCGTTTGCTCAGTCAAATCGGAAGCACAGCATGGTGATGTCATCGCGCTGCGGATAGTCGCCCTGATAGGCGGCCAGTGTATCGCTGAAGGCGGCACTTTGCTCGTTCAGTGGCAGACTGGCATGGCGGCGCAGCATATCGGCGAATCGGCTGTTGCCGAAACCGAACCCGCGCTCGCCGCCGGCCTGGTCAAGGAAGCCATCGGTGCACAGATAAAAGGTGCGCCCGGGCTGCAATGCGATCTGCTGGTTATGGTAGTCGCCCTGTCGCTTGTCGCCGAGCGCACGGCGCGCTCCCGGCAAGTGGGAAACCGTACCACCGTCACAGTGATATAGCGCTATCTTCGCACCGGCGAAGGTGACCTGGCGTTGCTCCAGATCAACATAGGCAAGGCCGACGTCCATATTGGTGGCAACCGACTTGGTCTCCGGCGAGTCGCTGAGCATGTGCCGGACGATCTGATCGGTACGGCGCAGGATCGCTGCCGGGTCGTGCATGCCGCAATCGTTGATGGCCTGGTCCAGCGCTGCGTGCGCCAGCATGGTCATCAGTGCGCCGGGTACACCGTGACCGGCGCAGTCGACGACACCGAACAGGCAGTGACTTTGCTCATTGCGGAAGATGTAGAAGTCGCCGCCGACCACGTCCCGCGGGCGCCAGAGCACGGCGTGATGTTCACCGAGCGCATTGACCAGTTCGCGGTTGGGCAGGATCGAGCGCTGGATCAGGCTGGCGTAATCGATCGAGTCCTCGATCTTCTTGCGTGCCGCATGCATCTGCTGGTTGACCTGCTCCAGATCACAGGTGCGCTCCTGAACCCGCTGTTCCAGTTCCTGGGTGTGACTGCGGACCTTGGCCGCCATGATGCCGAAAGCGTCGCTCAATTCGCCGATCTCGTCGTCGCGGCCGGCCGGCATGGCAACGTCGTAGTTGCCTGCAGCCATCGCCTGCGCGCCGCGCTTGAGCTGGCGCAGCGGGCCGAGCAGCAGGCGCTCGATAGCGACCGCAAAAATCAGCACCAGCAGGATCAGCAGGGCGGCCAGCCCGATCAGCAGCGGTGTCAGCCAGGTGCTGTCGATGACTTCGGCGGTAGTCAGGTCGATGGCGTTGACCACGTACCAGTTCAGCTCCGGGATAAAGGTCAGGGCCAGCAACTCGGTGGTGCCCTGCAGCTCTACCGGCAGGGTGCGGACTCCGCCCGGGTCGGTGGCGACCTCGGCAATGGCTGCGGCAACCGCTGCACGGTCACGTTCGCTGACCAGACTGAGCAGATTGGCGCCGCTGCCCTTGTTGGCGTCGGCACCCGAGTTGAGGGCGATCAGGCTGCGATCGCTGTGCGCCTGGATGGCACCGTCGGCATCGATGATCATCGGGGTGACGCCCGGATCATCGCTGGTGATGAAGTCGCGAATGAAGGTGGACAGATCCAGCCCGGATCCCGCCAGCGCCAGCACGCTGCCGTCGTCATCCTTGACCACCATGTTGAGCCAGACCTTGGTGGTGTCCAGCTCGGGGTTGGTGTCGACGTTGATGTTGTAGTTATCTGTGTTGCGCAGGGTGCTGAAGAACCAGCTGTCGGCGTCGGATTCGGGATTGAGGATATAGCGTGGCTCGGTACTGGGGGGCTGGTCGCCACCGTTGAAGTAGTAACCGAGGCTATCCAGGCGGCCGATAAAGTAGGCATGGTCGCGGAAGTCGGCTCGGTACAGCTCCGCTTCACGGAAGAACAGATCAGCCTTGGTCGGATCATCCGGATCAAGCAGCCACTGACGGGTCACCGCAGAATTGGCGAAGCGCAACGACAGCGCCAGCTCGCGGCTGATCGGCGCGCTGATCTTTTCCCGGCTCAGCAGCGTCGCATTGCGTGCGTAGGCCTCGCCAAAGTGTTCGTGAATGCCGTTGAGTACCGACCAGCCGATCAGGCCGGCAGGTACCAGTGCCAGCAGGCAGGCCAGCACCAGGGCCAGCAGTGATTTGCCACGCAAGCCGAATGCGGCCATGCCAGGGCTCCTTCCAATCGCTTAGTGTTGTGTCATGCGCGGCGTTCGACCGGCGTTCGGGTCAATGGGTCTGATATACCAGCTTTCCGCCGTACAGGGTGTGGGTGACGGCCACCGGCGCACCTTTGCCGATGAACGGGCAGTTGGCCCCGCGGGACAGCCAGTTGCGGCCGATTTCGCAGGCCTGAGCCGGGTCGAACAGGGTGATGTCGGCAGCGCCGCCCAGCGACAGCTGGCCGGCTGACAGTCCGAGCGCAGCGGCCGGTCCGGTGGTGACCCGGGACAGCGCTGCAGGCATTTCCAGCAGGCCGTCGGCCACCAGCGTCATGGTCAGCGGCAGAAGGATCTCGACGCTGCTGATGCCCGGTGCCGAGGCGGCAAAGGGCACCCGCTTGGCTTCGGCTTCGTGCGGCTGATGATGCGATGCGATGGCCTGCACCACGCCGCTCTGCACGGCCTGGCGCAGAGCACGCCGGTCGTCGGCGGAGCGCAGCGGAGGCATGACGTGCAGCTGGCTGGAGAAGCCGGTCAGGTCCTCGTCGCAGAGCAGCAGTTGGTAAGCGGCAACATCGGCGGTCACCGGCAGGCCGCGGGCCTGGGCGTCGGCCAGCATATCCATCGCGCGGGCGCTGGTCAGGCCGCTGAAGTGGGCGCGTACACCAGTTTGTTCGATCAGCAGCAGGTCACGGGCCAGGGCAACGGTTTCGGCGCTTTCCGGAATGCCCACCAAACCCAGCCGCGAGGCCGTCGGACCCTCATGGGCCATGCCGCCTTCGGCCAGGTCGGCATCCTGCGGGGTGAAAATGATGGTCAGGCCGAAGGTCGCCGCATATTCGAGCGCGCGGCGCAGAATACGGTTGCTCCCCATCGGGCGCAGCCCCTGGGTAAAGGCGACACAGCCGGCGTCGCGCAGGGCGACCAGTTCACTCAGTTGCTCGCCCTCCAGTCCCTTGGTCAGGGCGCCGATGGGCAGGACGCGGGCGTTGCCGGCAGCCTGGCTGCGATCCAGAATCAGCTCGGCCACGGCCGGGGTGTCCAGCACCGGGCGGCTGTCCGGCGGGCAGCACAGGGTGGTCACGCCACCGGCGGCGGCGGCACGGGTCTCGCTGGCGATACTGCCCTTGCGACTGTAGCCGGGCTCGCGCAGGGAAACGTTGAGGTCCACCAGGCCCGGGCAGGCAATCAGGCCGCGGGCGTCAATGCGCTGGTTGGGGCTGAAGCCCTCGGGGGCAGCGCCGAGGGCCAGAATGTGGCCGGCGGCGATATGCAGATCGGTAATTTCATCAAACTGGCTGGCGGGGTCGATCACCCGGGCGCCTTCAATCGTCAGTCGCATGGTTCAGTTCGCTTCCTGGTTGAGCTGGCGCTGGGTGGTTTGTCCGGTCATGGCCATCGACATGACGGCCATGCGCACGGCGATGCCGTAGGTCACCTGCTTGAGAATCACCGATTGCGGGCCGTCGGCGACTTCCGATTCGATTTCGACGCCGCGGTTGATCGGGCCCGGGTGCATGACCAGCGCATCGGGCTTGGCCAGCGCGAGAGTCTCGCGGGTCAGGCCGTAGAGTTTGTAGAACTCGCTCTCGCTGGGCAGCAGGCCGCTCTGCATGCGCTCCTTCTGCAGGCGCAGCATGATGACCACGTCGACGTCGCGCAGCCCGACACGCAGATCGTTGAAGACCCGTACGCCGTACTGGTCGATGCCTTCGGGTAGCAGGGTGCGTGGGGCGATCACGCGGATATCCGGGCAGCCAAGGGTTTTCAGGGCGAGCATATTGGAGCGCGCGACCCGCGAATGCAGGATGTCGCCGACGATGGCGACCGAAAGGTTCTCGAAGTCGCCGCGGTGGCGACGGATGGTCAGCATGTCGAGCATCGCCTGGGTCGGGTGCGCGTGGTTGCCGTCGCCGGCGTTGATCACGGCGACGTCCGGGCAGACCCGCTCGGCGATAAAGTGCGCCGCGCCGGAATCGCCGTGACGCACCACGAACATGTCGGCCGCCATCGCCTCCAGATTCTGCAGGGTGTCGTAGAGGGTTTCGCCCTTGCTGGTCGACGAGGTCGAGATATTCAGGTTGAGTACGTCGGCCGACAGCCGCTTGGCCGCCAGCTCGAAGGTGGTGCGGGTCCGGGTCGAGTTCTCGAAGAACACGTTGCAGACCGTCTTGCCGCGCAGCAGCGGGACCTTTTTGACCGCACGTTCACCGACTTCGAGGAAGGAGTCGGCGGTATCGAGCAGTTCGGTCAGCAGCTCGCGCGATAGCCCTTCAATGGTCAGGAAGTGGCGCAGCTGGCCCTGTTGGTTGAGTTGCAGGTGATGCGGCGTCAGGCTCATGGCGATCTCAATTGGTGGCGGCGTCGGTCAGGGTCAGGTGCAGCGGGGCGGGTCCGGTCAATTTTACCCGCTGGCCTTCTGTCAGGGCCAGAGTGGCGCCAAGGATGTCGGCGCGGATCGGCAGCTGGCGGGCGTCGACGTCGATCAGGGTGACCAGGGTTACCGAGGCCGGGCGGCCGTAATCGAACAGTTCGTTGAGCGCGGCGCGGATGGTGCGTCCGGTCATCAGCACGTCGTCGACCAGAATGATGTGACGGTCGTCGACACCGAACGGCAGCTCGGACGGGCGTACCCGTTGCGGCAGGCCGTGCTGCTCGAAGTCATCGCGGTAGAAGGCGATATCCAGCGTGCCCATCGGCGCCTCGGGTGCGACGGCAGCATGCAGGGCATCGGCAACCCAGACACCGCCGGTATGAATGCCGACAAAGGCCGGGTCGCTGATCTGCCGCGCGTCCAGATGGGCGCGCAACTGGTCGGCCATGCTGCTCAGCAGGCTGTCGACCGCGGGAAGTGTACTCATGGTGTCTCCTTGCTCTGGCCGCTCAGCCAGGTCTGCAGCAGCAGGGCGGCGGCGAGGCTGTCGACCGGGTCATCCCGGTAGCTGCTCGGTGTGCGTCCCTGCGACTTGAGGTGTTGTTTGGCTTCAAAGGTACTAAGGCGCTCGTCGACGGTCTCGACCGGCAGTTGAAAACGGCCGTTCAGGCGGCGGGCGAAGCGAGCGGCACGTTCGCTCATATCGCTGGCGCTGCCGTCCATGTTCAGGGGCAGACCGACGACCAGGACGTTCGGCTCCCACTCGCGAATCAGTCGGGCGATCTGCTCCCAGTCCGGCACGCCGTCACGGGCGCGCAGGTTGGTCAGTGGCTCGGCGCTGCCGGTCAGGGTCTGGCCGACGGCAACGCCGATCTGCCGGGTGCCGTAGTCGAATGCCATGGCGCGGCGATGGGCGGTCGGCATCAGGCGTGGCCCGCCTGGCTGGTCAGCAGGCTCCAGTCCACCCCGAGCGAGCGTGCGGCGGCGGTCAGGCGCTGCTCCCAGGGCAAATTGAACAGGATGCCGTGATCGGCCGGGCAGCTCAGCCAGACGTTTTCGGCCAGCTCCTGCTCCAGCTGGCCGGCACCCCAGCCGGCGTAGCCAAGGGTAATCAGCACTCGATCCGGGCCATCGCCCCGCGCCATGGCGCTGAGAATGTCGCGCGATGTGGTCAGCTTCAGCGGGCCGAGATCCACGCTCGACTCCCAGTTGCGCTCACCGTCGTGCAGCACGAAACCGCGCTCGGTTTCCACCGGGCCGCCATTGAGTACGGTGACGTCGATACCCGCGGTAACATCTGGCGCCAGCTGGTCGAGCAGATCACTGAGGTTGAGTTCGCTTGGCTGGTTGACTATCAGGCCCATGGCGCCTTCCGGGCTGTGCTCGCAAAGGTAGATGAGGCTGTGATCGAAACGCGGATCAGCCATATGCGGCATGGCGATCAGGAAATGGTGGGTGAGGTTGCTCGGTGTCGTCTGCATAATGCCCATAGTATTGGGTCGAAGGCCGGGCAGGGCAAGGACCGAATTGCCGGTCTGGCCGCTGGTTTTCCGGTCAGAAACTGGATACCCGGTCGCCCGGCTCGAAGCGCCAGGTGCGAATGATCTCCAGCACGTCGATATCCATCAGGTCGCCGGTAAAGGGCATGAAGGGCGCGGCCAAGCGTACGATGCGCATGGCGGCCTGATCCAGAACCTGTTCACCGGAGGACTCGAGGATCTGCACATCGCGCAGGGTGCCGTCGCGGTTGATCTGCACCAGCAGGCGCAGGCTGCCGTAGATGCGGTTGGCTCGGGCTTGCGCCGGATAGTTGAGGTTGCCGACCTGCTCTACCTTGCGCCGCCAGGCATCCTTGTAGAACGCCCCCTTGTCCTGCATGGTCGATGCGGCATTGAGGCGCAGGATGCGCGGCCGTCTGGCGTAGGCCTGTCGCTCCTCGGCGAGCTGGGCTTCCAGGCTGGCGATTTCGCGTGACAGATCATTCATGTCGAAGCGCAGTTGCGCTGCGGGTGCCGGCAGCGGCTTCGGGCTGGGCGGTGCGGTGGTTACCCGCTGCTGACTCGGCGCGGTAGTCGTCACCGTCTTTTGCTGCACCGGCGCGGGCGGCGGCGCGCTGACCTGCGGCGGCGGGCTGACCCGGTTGATTTCGCTGTCCTGGAAGGGAGCTTCCTCGGTGGTGCTGGGGGCAGCCTTTTCTTCGAGTGTACCGCTGCCCTGCTGGTTCATCTGGGCGAGGTAGTCGGCGTCCTCGGGGGGCGCTTCGCTTTGCTGGGTGGCCAGGGTGATTTCGAGGCTTTTCGACAGCTCGCTGGGGGTCGGGATATCGAAAGTAATGCCAAGGATGACCAAAGCGTGCAGGACCGCAGCCAGAAACAGGGTGAAGCCGAGACGGTCACGGGAGGTGACGGTCGGCGGGCTGTTGCTGGCAAGGGGCGGTGCTGCGTTGTTCATGCGATCCATGTGCTGGGTGCTGTCACTGTCCGGTGAAGTCTGCCCGCGGTGGCCGCAAAAGTCCATGTGCTGCGTCACGCCGCCGAATCTTGCTGTCCGGCGGCGTGAGGGCGGTCAGCGGGCCTGCAGCAGTTCCTCGATGGCATCCATCAGGCGGCCGCCGATATCGGTATCGTAGGCGGCGTCGATCTCTCGGATGCAGGTCGGGCTGGTCACGTTGATCTCGGTGAGATAATCGCCGATGACATCCAGGCCGACAAACAACAGCCCGCGTTCGCGCAGCGCAGGGCCGACCTGCTCGGCGATCCAGCGGTCGCGCTCGGTTAACGGACGCGCCTCGCCACGGCCGCCGGCGGCCAGGTTGCCACGGGTTTCGCCCTGCTGGGGGATGCGTGCAAGGCAGTAGGGCACCGGCTCGCCCTTGATCATCAGGATGCGCTTGTCGCCATCCTTGATCTCCGGCAGGTAGCGTTGAGCCATGATCTGCTGGGTGCCATGCACGGTCAGGGTCTCGATGATGACGCTCAGGTTGGGGTCGCCCTCCCTTATACGGAAAATCATGGAGCCGCCCATCCCGTCGAGCGGTTTGAGAATAACGTCACGGTGCCGGGTGGCGAATTCGCGGAGAATGTCCGCGCGGCGGGTCACGATGTGATCCGGTGCACATTGCGGGAACTGGGTGGCGAACAGTTTCTCGTTGCAGTCGCGCAGACTGGCCGGGCGGTTGACGATCAGTACACCGTCGCGCTCAGCCGCTTCCAGGATGTGTGTCGCGTAGAGGAATTCGTTGTCGAATGGCGGATCCTTGCGCATCAGGATCACATCAAGGGAGTCCAGCGGGGCCTGTTGCTGTTCGCCCAGGTCATACCAGTGATCCGGGTTGGCGTGTACCTGGAGCGGACGAAGGCAGCCCATGGCCTTGCCGTTGGCGAGGTAGAGGTCCTGGGGCTCCATGTAGAGGAGCTCCCAGTCGCGGGCGGCGGCGGCCAGCAGCATGGCCAGAGAACTGTCCTTTTTGTATTGGATCGCGCTGATGGGATCCATGACGATACCGAGGCGAATGCGCATAGAATGTGTGCTTTCCTGGCTGTTTCGGAAGGGAGTCGAGTGTAGCGCCAGACGGTCTGCGCAGCCAGTGCGGACAGGAGTGCAATGTTGTCTCGGTGGCGCTTCTGCTTTATAGATTGACCGCCGAATCTATGCTAAAAGTACGCGGAAAGGGAATTGGCTGGTCGAGGGGGTGCCGCGCAGCAGCCTTCTGAATCGACCCTCCATCAATAACAAAGGCTGGTCTTATGGAAGAAAATTTCGAAAGCCTCAAAGTCATGGTGATTGATGACAGCAAGACGATCAGACGCACGGCCGAGACCCTGCTGAAGAAGGTCGGCTGTAATGTAATCACGGCGGTTGACGGCTTTGACGCGCTGGCCAAGATTGCCGACAACCACCCGGACATCATCTTTGTCGACATCATGATGCCGCGCCTTGACGGCTATCAGACCTGTGCCCTGATCAAGAACAACAGTGCCTTCCGGGCGACACCGGTGATCATGCTGTCCAGCAAGGACGGTCTGTTTGACAAGGCCAAGGGCCGGATCGTCGGTTCCGATCAATACCTGACCAAACCGTTCAGCAAGGAAGAGCTGCTGGGAGCCATCCGCGCTCATGTCCCGCAGGGCGGTCATGTTGCGGGCGCCGCTGGCGCCTGAGCACTAACTCATTCGAAGAACAACCCGGGGGAGTCTGATGGCTCGCATTTTGGTAGTAGATGATTCGCCGACCGAGCTGTACAAGCTGACCGGCATGCTGGAGAAACACGGTTACGAGGTCCTCAAGGCCGAGAACGGTGCCGATGGGGTGGCGCTGGCCCGGCAGGAAAAGCCCGACGCGGTACTGATGGATATCGTCATGCCGGGGCTCAACGGTTTTCAGGCGACGCGCCAACTGACCAAGGATCCCGAAACCAATCATATTCCGGTCATCATCGTGACTACCAAGGATCAGGAAACCGACAAGGTTTGGGGTACCCGGCAGGGCGCCAAGGACTATCTGACCAAGCCGGTAGATGAGTCCACCCTGATCAAGACGCTGAAAACCGTGCTCGGCAGCTAGTTACCGGCGCCTTCTGTGCCGGATAAGAATGAGAACAGGGACGGCATGTCAGACACTCAACATCCTTTTGAACTGCTGCAGCAACTCGCTGACCAGTGCCGCCTGCAGGCGGCCGGCCTTCCATCGCAGGATGAGGTCAGCGAAACCTGGAGTGGTGTCGGCTTTCGCCTTGCCGGTCACGTCATGCTGGCCGCAATGGGCGAAATCACCGAAATTCTTCACGAACCGCGCTACACCGCACTGCCCAGGGTCAAGGCCTGGGTTCGGGGCGTGGCGAACGTGCGTGGACGCCTGTTACCGATCATCGATCTGAGCCGTTTCTTTGGTGTGGCTGCCAGTGGCGGGCGTAAGCAGCGCCGGGTGCTGGTGCTGGACCGTGACGATCTGTTTGTCGGTCTGCTGGTGGATGAAGTGCTGGGGATGCAGCACCTGCCGGTCAGTACCTTCAGTACCGAGCTGCCGGAGCTGGAGCCGCGTGTGCGGCCCTATGTTGTTGGGGGATACCAGGGCGAGCGTGAAGCGCTGGTGTTCAATTTTCGCGCACTGGCACGTGATCAGGATTTTCTCGATGTAGCCATCTGATCGGAATTGGCGCTACCGGTGCTGAACGCCGGTCGCGCCGGAGCATGTTAGCCAGAAAAAAGCCGTAGGCCAGGTAGGGGCCAGTAAAATGAAGATACTTGATACACAGACGCTGTCTTCCTTGCGAAGCAACCGGACGGTACTTGGCCTGGGTGCCATTCTGCTGCTGTCGCTGGTGTTGCTGATCGCCAACTTCCTGTACCTGAATACGCAGAGCTCCCGTGATACCGAATACATTGGTCACGCCGGCGAGCTGCGGGTTCTGTCCCAGCAGATCTCCAAGTCGGCAACCGAAGCTGCCACCGGTACGCCGGAAGCCTTCGGTCTGTTGCTCAGCGCGCGTAACGACTTCCAGCAACGCTGGGACTATCTGGTCAAGGGTGACGCCGCCTCCGGTTTGCCACCGATGCCGGCCAGCATGGCCGGGCAGCAGGCCCAGTTGCAGGCTGACTGGGACAAGGTGCGTCGCAATGCCGACGCGATTCTCGCCAGTCAGGGCACGGTTCTGTCGCTGCACGAAGTTGCTGCAACCCTGTCCGATACCGTGCCGCAGCTGCAGGTCGAGTATGAAGATGTGGTAGACGTGCTGATCGCCAGCAATGCGCCGGCCGATCAGGTCGCTATTGCCCAGCGCCAGTCACTGCTGGCCGAGCGGATTCTTGGTTCGGTGAACCGGGTACTGGAAGGTGACGAAGACGCGGTGATGGCGGCCGACAGCTTCGGGCGTGACGCCAGCCTGTTCGGGCGCGTACTGCAGGGCATGATCGAGGGTAACGCCAGTATCGGGATAACCCGGGTGGCGGATGCAGACGCCGCCAGCCGGCTGCAGGAAATCCAGTCACTGTTCCGCTATGTGTCCGATTCGGTTGACCAGATTCTGCTGACTTCCCCTGAGCTGTATCAGGTACGTACCGCCGCCAACGATATCTTTACCGACTCGCAGTCGCTGCTGGAGAATGCATCCAGTCTGGCTCAGGCTTTTGAAGCCAATGCCGATGGACGCGTTGCCAACACCATCCTGGGTTACGTGCTGGCCGCCATCGCGCTGACCTGTTTGCTGTTGATCGGTATCCAGCTGACCCGCGACACCCGTTTGCGTCTGGACGAGACGCTGGAAAAAACCCAGCGCGACCAGGCCGCGATTCTGCGACTGCTCGACGAGATCGGCGATCTCGCCGACGGTGACCTGACGGCCCAGGCGACGGTAACCGAAGACTTTACCGGTGCGATTGCCGACTCCATCAACGAGTCTATCGACCAGCTGCGTGCGCTGGTAGGCACCATCAACCATACCGCCCAGCAGGTAGAGCGCGCCGCGCAGGAAACCCAGGGCACAGCGATGCATCTGGCCGAAGCCTCCGAGCACCAGGCACAGGAAATTGCGGGCGCCTCGGCGGCGGTAAACGAAATGGCGGTCTCCATTGACCAGGTATCGGCCAACGCCTCCGAGTCGGCCGCGGTAGCGGAGCGCTCGGTAGCCATCGCCAACAAGGGTAACGAGGTGGTGCAGAACACCATCGTGGGCATGGATACCATTCGCGAGCAGATTCAGGACACCTCCAAGCGGATCAAGCGTCTTGGTGAGTCGTCCCAGGAGATTGGTGACATCGTCAGCCTGATTAACGATATTGCCGACCAGACCAACATTCTGGCTCTGAACGCGGCGATCCAGGCCTCCATGGCCGGTGACGCCGGTCGAGGCTTCGCGGTGGTTGCGGACGAAGTTCAGCGCCTCGCAGAACGTTCCTCCGGTGCGACCAAGCAGATCGAAGCGCTGGTTAAAACCATTCAGACCGATACCAACGAAGCGGTTATCTCGATGGAGCAGACCACCTCTGAGGTGGTACGTGGTGCACGCCTGGCTCAGGACGCGGGTGTGGCCCTGGAAGAGATCGAAAAGGTATCGACCAGTCTGGCGGCGTTGATTCAGAACATCTCCAACGCAGCACGTCAGCAGGCGTCGTCCGCTGGTCACATTTCCAACACCATGAACGTGATTCAGGAAATTACCTCGCAGACGTCTGCCGGTACGACCGCGACCGCTCGCAGCATTGGCGAGTTGGCGAAACTGGCCGAGGCGATGCGTCAGTCGGTCGATGGTTTCACCTTGCCGCAGCAGGGCGACTAAGCTGATACGGGTGGCACCCGGTGCCACCCGAGGACGCTGAGTACGAGGGGCTTACGTGCAGACAACGCAAAACTGGTCGTTGCAACCGCTGCCGGAAATGGATGGGCAGCAGTTTCGTCAGTGGCAAACGCTGCTGGAGGCGCGTACGGGCGTGTGCGTCAGCGACCAGCGCAAGACCTTTCTGCAGACTAGCCTGGGCGCGCGCATGCGCGAGCTCAACCTGGCCGACTATCAGACCTACTTCGAGTACGTCACCAACGGCGCTGCTGGCGCCGTCGAGTGGTCGGCACTGATCGAGCGTCTGACCGTGCGCGAAACCAGCTTCATGCGCCATCGCCCGTCCTTCGAAGCGGTAGGGCGCCACCTCGACCTGCTGCTCAAGGGGCGCGACAAGGAGCGGCCGCTGCAGCTCTGGAGTGTGGGCTGCGCCAGCGGTGAAGAGGCCTACTCGATGGCCATCATGGTCGAGCAGAGCCTGCGCCGGGCAGGTGGTCATCCGGGCGGCTACGGGATCTGGGCAACCGATATCAGCCACAAGGCGCTGGAGCAGGGGCGTACTGCCGTGTATCCGGGCGCCCGGCTGGGCGGACTCAACGAACGTGAGCGTCGGGAGTGGCTGCAGCCGCTGGCCAACGACCGTTATGAAGTGGCCTATGCCCTGCGTGATCGGGTCTGTTTTGCCCGCGTCAATATTCTTGAACTGGCCCAGGCTCCGATTCAGGACCTGGATATCATTTTCTGCCAGAACCTGCTCATCTACTTCCGTCGCTGGCGTCGTCGCGACCTGCTGAACCTGCTCGCCAGACGGCTGGCTCCAGGTGGCATGCTGGTTATCGGACTGGGTGAAATCGTGGACTGGAACAACCCGCTGCTCGAGCGTCTGCCTGATGATCAGGTGCAGGCCTATGTGCGGCGGGAAAGCAACGGACGTCTGGAGTGAATATGGGTGATCGGCATGATTATGTCGCGCTTGACTGGGTCAAGGGCGAGATATCCGAAACGCTGAATCAGGCGCGTCAGGCGCTTGAAGCCTTTGTCGAAAATCCCGAGGACTCGACCCGGTTGCGCTTTTGTCTGACCTATATCCACCAGGTTCATGGCACGCTGCAGATGGTCGAGTTCTATGGCGCAGCCCTGCTCGCAGAGGAAATGGAACAGCTCGCCCAGGCGCTGATGAATGGCTCGGCCAGCCGCGAGGGCGAGGCACTCGAAGTCTTGATGCAGGCCATCCTGCAGATGCCGGCGTACTTGGATCGGGTGCAGAGCGCGCGACGTGACCTGCCGATGGTACTGCTGCCACTGCTCAACGACATGCGCACCGCCCGTGGCGACAAGCTGCTGTCCGAGAATGCGGTTTTCAGTCCGGCGCTGGACGGTGCAGAGTCCGCGTCTCGCGGTGCCGCTGTCGCCGATTTGAGTGATGAAGCCAGTGTGCGCCAGCTGCGCAAGCTGCGACAGGCGCTGCAGATGGCGCAGGCCAATGTGATCCGTGGCCAGGATGTGCCCCAGAATAGCCGGCACTTGCGCAATGTGTTTGTGCGTCTTGAGGCGCTGTGTGCGGATGCCCCCTATGCCCAGCTCTGGTCGATTTTTGCCGGCGTTGCCGAAGGTCTGGAAATCGGCAGCATCGACAACAGCGCGGCGGTGCGCCAATTGCTGCGCCAGGCTGATCAGGAGCTGCGTCAGTTGATGGCGCGGGGTGCGACGGCGCTGCAAAGCGCTCCACCCCGTGAGTTGCTGCGCAACCTGCTGTTTTATGTTGCCAAGAGTGCCGACGGCAGCCCCCGGCTGGATGCCCTCAAGGAGCGTTATCAGCTCAAGGGCAGCTGGAACGAAGAGCAGCGCGGCGCCGGTGATCGGCTGGTCGGTCCGGATCGTGAGGCCATGCAGTCGGTCGCACTGGCGCTGGGCGAAGAGCTTATGCAGGTCAAGGATCAGCTCGACCTGTTCGTACGCAGTGATCGTCGTGACCTGACCGCTCTGGAAGGCATGTTGCCGGTGATGAAGCGCATTGCCGACACGCTGGCGATGCTGGGGCTTGGCCAGCCGCGGCGGGTGCTGACCGAGCAGATCGAACAGGTCATGCGGTTGGCGTCGGGCCAGTCGGCGATCACCGATGCAGCCCTGATGGATGTGGCCGGTGGCATGCTCTACGTGGAAGCCAGTCTGCAGGGCATTCTCGGCGTTGACCGCAGCGATCAGGACGGTGCTGCCGACAGCGATATGCAGGGGCTTGCTGCAGCGCAGGATATAGCGCTGGTCCATCAACTGGTGGTGCAGGAAGCGCGTAACGCGCTGGAAGAAACCCGCGAATCGATCAATGCCTTTATTGCCAATCAGTGGGATCACAGCCAGCTGGCCCCTGTCGATGCCCTGCTTACCAGCGTGCGCGGCGGTCTGGCCATGGTGCCGCTGGCCCGCGCAGCCGCGGCGATAGCGGCGTGCCGTCGCTATATCACCGAACAGCTGATTGGCCGCTCTCTGGTGCCGGACTGGCCCGCGCTGGACGCGTTGGCTGACGTCATCACCAGCATTGACTACTACCTCGAACGCCTGGCCGAGGACGATAGCGGTCGCGGTGACAGCATTTTGGATGTCGCAGAGGAGCGTCTTGGCCTGTTGGGCTATCACCCGCAGAACCTGCCCGAAGAGGAGGTCGCCGAGCAACCGGCGTCGGTCGAGGACGCGGAAGAGGCCGAATCCGAGGTGTCGATATCGGATGAACCGCTTGCCGAGGCAGCCGAGCAGATGCAGCCTGCAGAGCCAGAGCCAGAGCCAGAGCCAGAGCCAGAGCCAGAGCCAGAGCCAGAGCCAGAGCCAGAACTGCAACCGGTGGCGCCGCCCAGCCCGCCGCCGGCGGCGGAAGAAGACGAGCTTGATGAAGAACTGGTAGAGATCTTCGTCGAAGAGGCCGGGGAAGTACTGGAAACCCTGGCCGAGTATACGCCCCAATGGCAGGCCGATCTTGAGGATGACAAGGCGCTGGCCGAGGTGCGGCGTGCCTTCCACACGCTCAAGGGCAGTGGCCGCATGGTGCGTGCAGGGGTTCTGGCCGAGCTGGCCTGGGCCGTAGAGAACATGCTCAATCGCGTGCTGGATCGCAGCATCGAAGCCGATGGTGCCCTTTTCCAGGTGGTGAATGCCGTTCGCGGACTGATGCCGCGACTGGTAGAGGACTTTGCCGCAGGTCGGCAGCAGGCGTTGCCGGAGGTCGGGCGCCTGACGGCTCAGGCCGAGGCGTTGGCCCGGGGTGAGGCGTTGCCGGACGCGGGCCCGCCGGCTGCCGATGTCGGCATAGCCAGTGAAGATGCGGCTGAAACGCTTGACCCGATGGTCTCCGCAGACACACTGAATACCGAAGCCGAAGCCGAAGCCGAAGCCGAAGCCGAAGCCGAAGCCGAAGCCGAAGCCGAAGCCGAAGCCGAAGCCGAAGCCGAAGCCGAAGCCATTGAGCTGGTCGATCTGAGCGAGTTCGAACTGCCGGAGCTTGAAGAGTCCGCAGCGCCGGAAGACGACGCCTTCACCTCGCTTGATGATGAGCCGGTGTTGGATGACGCCGAGCACACCTCCAGCCTTGACGAGGCACCGCGGGCCGTCTCCGAGCCAGGCGATCGCGAGGCAGTCGAGCTGACGAATGAGATCGAGCCGGACGAGTCCGTCGGCGCCATCGACGAGTCGGCCGGGGATGAAGAGGCTCCTGTTTGGTCGAGCGCAGCTGACAGTGACGGACTGGGCGTTGTGGCTTCGGAGCCCGAGCCTGAACACGAAGCAACTGGCGGCATGGATCCGGTGTTGCTGGATATCTTCCGTAACGAAACCCGTAACCATATCGATCAGATCAACGCCTACCTGCGTGAGTGCCACGAATACGGCACGCCGCGCGCGTTGAGCGATGCATTGCAGCGTGCCCTGCATACACTCAAGGGCAGTGCCCACATGGCGGGCATTCAACCGATTGCTCTATTGGCTACGCCGCTGGAAAAACTGACCAAGGATTTCAAGGCCAACCTGGTGCCTGCCGATCAGGCGCTGGTCGAGCTGCTGGGTGATGCCGTGGCCCTGTTCGAGGCCGGGCTTGAGCAACTGGTGCAGGCGCCGCAGGCACCGTTGCCTGGCACCGATGCCTTCCTGCGGCGGATCGAGCAACTACGCGAGCAGGGCCTGAGTGCCCGTGACAGCGGCCGCACCGATCTGGATCGGGCGGCCGGTGCGGATCTGATGTCGATTTTCCTGACCGAGGGCATCGATCTATTGCTCGACGTCAGTGACGATCTCAACATGCGCTCTGCCGGCAGCACGCCGGAATTCGACAGCGGCGAGCTGGCTGCCAGCCTGCGTGCCCTGGCCGAGGTGGCAGCGGAGGTCGAGCTGGCGCCACTTGAGCGTCTGGCCGATACCCTTGAGCAGGTACACGAGCGGCTTGGGGCCGGTACGCTGGCGCTGGACGAGGCGGTACTGGATGCACTGGCAGCGGCCCATGAGCGGCTGATCAGCATGATGGATCAGGTTGCTGCCCATCAGCATCTGTTGCCGGCTGATGCCGAGCTGCGCGCGCTGCAGGTATTGATCCCCGGGGCGCTGGCTGAACAGCCGGCCACGGCTCCGGCGTCCGCGCCGGCAGCTCCGGCAGGCGGCAGCTGGAGCCTGAGTGAAGCGGGTACCGATGCCGAACTGGTTGATATCTTCCTCGAGGAAGCGCAGGAAATCATCGACAGCGCCGCAGCCAGCTTGCAGAAGTGGATTGCCGACCCCGGTAACACGCTGGCAGTGGAAGCATTGCAGCGTGATCTGCATACCCTCAAGGGCGGTGCGCGTATGGCCGAGATTCGCCCGGTAGGCGATCTGGCCCATGAAATGGAGTTTGTCTACGAAGGTCTGTGCGACCAGCGCTATGAGCCCAGCGATGGTCTGATTGCGTTGCTGCACGCCTGCCATGATGCCCTCGCCGAGATGATTGAGGGGGTGGTCGCGTCCAGGCCGATCAGTGATGGCGCAGCGCTGATCGCTGCGATCAATGGTTTCCGCAAGAATCCGAATACCGTACCGACCCTGCCGGATAACGAGGCGGTGGCCAGCCCGCAGCCGGAAGAAAGGCCGCTGGAGTCGCCTGTTGCATCGCCGATGCAGGGTATGCTCGGCATGTTTGTCGAGGAAGCCCGCGAGCTTCTGGCTCCCTGCGACGGGTTGTTTGCGGCGAAGGACAACGACGCCGCCGCTGCGGCGAATCTGCTGCATCGTGTGCAGACCCTCAAGGGCAGTGCGCGCCTGGCTGGTCAACATGCCCTGGCCGAGCAGGCCAAGCGCCTGGAAGGGGCGCTGATAGATGGCTCAGCGCAGGCATCCGAACTGGCTGCTCTGCATGGTGCCGTTGCAGACCTTGCTCCCGAGGCGGAGGAGCCGGCGTCTTTGCCTGCATCAGCGCCAGCAAGTTCACCGGTGACGTCGCCCATTGCATCCGCGCCCCAGCGCGATGTTCCGGCAGCGCCCGCAGAAGGTATGTCGCTCGCCGAGGTTAACGCGGTCCTGAAGCAGGCGATGGAGTCTTCAGGCCCGACAAGCGCCGACAGCAGCAAGCGCGCGGCTGCGCAGGAAAGTGTCAAGGTTTCTGCTGCGCTGCTGGAGGAACTGGTCAACCTGGCGGGTGAAACCTCCATCTTCCGCGGCCGTATCGAGCAGCAGGTCACCGACGTTGGGCAGATCCTCGAAGACGTGGAAAGCACCATCGACCGGGTACGTGATCAGCTGCGCCGTCTGGACATGGAGACCCAGGCGCAGATTCTGTCGCGCCACCAGGATCAGATGGGGCCTGGCTATGAGGACTTCGACCCGCTGGAAATGGACCAGTATTCCCAGCTCCAGCAGCTGTCGCGCTCGCTGTTCGAGTCCGCGTCCGACTTGCTCGACCTGAAGGAAACCCTGGCCACCCGCAGTCGCGACGCCGAAACCCTGCTGCTGCAGCAGGCGCGGGTCAATACCGAGCTGCAGGAAGGTCTGATGCGCACCCGCATGGTGCCGTTCGAGCGGCTGGTGCCGCGTTTGCGCCGGGTGGTGCGTCAGGTTGCCAGCGAACTGGGCAAGCAGGTCGATATTGTCATTGGCAACGCCGAAGGCGAAATGGATCGCAGTGTTCTGGAGCGCATGATCGGGCCGCTCGAACACATGCTGCGCAACGCAGTGGATCACGGTATTGAAGCGCCCGCGCAGCGTGAGGCTGTGGGCAAGGCGCGTGAGGGCCGAATCCGTCTGGACCTGCAACGTGAGGGCGGCGAGATTGTGCTGACCCTGCAGGATGACGGCGCCGGTATCAATCTCGAAGCGGTGCGCCGCAAGGCCATCGAGCGCGGGCTGATGGATGCCGACACCGAGCTGACCGATCAGGAAGTGCTGCAGTACATCCTTGAGGCGGGCTTCTCCACGGCAGAGAAGGTGACCCAGATTTCCGGCCGCGGTGTGGGCATGGATGTGGTCAACGCCGAGGTCAAGCAGCTTGGCGGGAGCATGACGCTGACTACCGAGCCGGGCAACGGCTCGACCTTCACCATCCGACTGCCGTTTACCGTGTCGGTCAACCGGGCGCTGATGGTCTATTCCGGCGAAGATCTCTACGCCATTCCGCTGAACACCATCGAGGGTATTGTGCGGGTCTCCGGTTATGAGCTGGAGGCTTACTACGCGCCGGATGCACCGCCGTTCGAGTATGCCGGCAAAACCTATGATCTGCGCTATCTCGGTGACCTGCTGGTGACCGGGCAGCAGCCCAAGCTGTCCGGTCACAGTCTGCCCTTGCCGGTGATTCTGGTCCGCGGTGCCGAGCACAGCGTTGCGGTTCAGGTGGACGCGCTGGCCGGCTCGCGCGAGATCGTGGTGAAGAACCTCGGCAAGCAGTTTGCGGTAGTGCCGGGTATTTCCGGTGCGACCATTCTGGGTGACGGCC
Source organism: Halopseudomonas sp. L-58 (assembly GCF_056859475.1). Taxonomy (NCBI): domain Bacteria; kingdom Pseudomonadati; phylum Pseudomonadota; class Gammaproteobacteria; order Pseudomonadales; family Pseudomonadaceae; genus Halopseudomonas; species Halopseudomonas sp. L-58. The sequence goes on along the minus strand of NZ_JBSXON010000086.1, from coordinate 24,425 downwards.
GCGTGGTGGTGATTCTTGATCTGCTGGCGGTGATCCGTGCCCAGCAGGCGCAGCAGGCCCAACTGCAGCTTGCCGCCGAGCGCGCCGCGCTGGTTGGCGAGTATGAAGAGGAACGGCCGACGCTGGTGATGGTCGTCGACGATTCGATCACTGTGCGCAAGGTGACCAGCCGTCTGCTCGAGCGTAATGGCATGGAGGTGGTTACCGCCAAGGATGGGGTCGAGGCCATTGCCAAGCTCCAGGACATCACCCCCGACATCATGCTGCTGGACATCGAGATGCCGCGCATGGACGGCTTCGAGGTGGCCACACTGGTTCGTCACGATCCGCGTCTTGAGAAGCTGCCAATCGTGATGATCACCTCGCGGACCGGCGAGAAGCACCGTGAAAGGGCGCTCGGCATCGGCGTGAATGTCTATCTGGGCAAGCCTTATCAGGAGTCCCAGCTGCTCGAGGTGATCGATCAACTGGTAGAGAGTGGTGACTGATCAGGCACCCGGGATCGCGCTGCTGGCCTGTGATGCGGGCCAGCGTCAGCAACTGGTACAGGTGCTGAGTACCTTCGGCTACCGCATTGTGTCTGCCGAGGACCCTGCGTCACTGCAGCCCGAGGATCTGGCCCAAATCAAAGTCGATGCCTGGCTGCTTGAGCTGGCGGATGAGTCGCCGCTTACCGAATGGCTGCTCGAGCACAGCGATGTGCCGGTGTTGCTGGGTGCTGGCGAGATTCCTGCCGCTGATTGCGAGGACTATCCGCGTTGGCAATGCCGGTTGTATGGCAAGCTGCAGCCGCTACTGGGCACGCCGGCTCTGGGCCAGGCTCCTTCGCTTGCGGCGCCACCGACGCCAAACCCGGAGGCGCATCCAATCTGCGTCTGGGTGCTGGGCGCCTCCCTGGGTGGGCCGTCAGCAGTGAAGCGCTTTCTCGACTCGCTGCCGGCGAGTCTGCCGCTCGCTTTTGTCTACGCCCAGCATATTGATCCCGGATTCGAGCAGCAGCTACCCCAGGTGATTGGCCGGCAGAACGACTGGAAAATACTCAACTGCCGGCCGGGCAGCCGATTGCAGGCCGGCGAGGTGCTGGTTGTGCCCATCAACCGGCAACTGGGTTTTGCCGAGGATGGCAGCCTGGCCGTCAGTGACGAGCCCTGGCCCGGCCCTTATCAGCCGTCGATAGAAACGGTACTGGATCTGGTTTCCCGGCAATTCGGGCCGGCGTGCGGGGCGATTATTTTCAGCGGTATGGGCGAGGATGGTGTTGCTGCCTGCGGACGTCTGCGTCAGCAGGGCAGCGAGGTCTGGACCCAGGATACCGTCAGCGCTGCCTGTGCGACCATGCCGAGCGCGGTTCTCGATGCCGGCTTCAGCCACCGCCAGGGCTCTCCCGAGGAACTGGCAGCTGCGCTGGAGCGCTGGCTGGCAAGGGAATGGTCGGCAGCAAGCTGAGCACTAACTTTGATCATCTTGAGGAAATGCGGACATGGCGTCTGATGCGCTTGAAACACTGAACAGTCTGATCGTGCCGTTGCGTGAGCGGCTGTTGCTGCTGCCCAACGTGGCGGTAGCAGAACTGGTGGGTTATCGTCTGAGCGAAGAGGCAAGCGGCGGGCCAGACTGGTTTCTCGGGCGGACACTATGGCGGGATCAGCCGGTGCCGATGGTCGATCTTGACCTGTTGATGGGCGAGGCTGCGGCAATCCCGCAGGTGCAGCCGCGGACGCTGATTCTCAACGCCATTGGCGGTACGCCGGGCGTGCATTTCATCGCTCTGCGGGTCTGGGGGATTCCCCGGGCGCGCAAGTTGCAACGTGCCGATCTGACGGCGACCGCTGGTGCAACCGAGTGGACATTGCAGCAGGTGAGCCTGAGCGACGAGCCGGAGGACCTGCTGATTCCCGACCTGCAGGCACTGGAGCGGGTGCTGGATCAGGCCGGGCTGCTGCGCCGGGCAGCTTGAGCGACCGGGTTCAGTCGGTCAACGGGAAGCTGAGGCGCGCCTCGGTGCCGCCGCCGACGCGGTTCAGCAGTTGCACGCGGGCACCGTGGCTGTCGGCAATGCGTTTGACGATGGCCAGGCCCAGGCCGGTCCCCTTGGTCGAGCGGGCCTGATCGCCACGGATGAATGGGCTGAACAGGGCATCGTTCTCCAGAATCTCCACGCCGGGGCCGCGATCCAGCACGCTGACCGTAAGCTGGCGCTGGGCGCCGACGCGATTGACGTAGGTGCAGACCTCCACACCCTTGCCGCCATGCACCAGTGCATTGTCGATCAGGTTGATCAGCACCCGCTTGAGTGACAGTCGGCGAAAGGTCAGCAGCGGTACCTCGGCCAGACACAGTCGCACGACCTCGCCATTGCTGTTCAGCGGCGCTACCACCTCGCGAATCAGTTCGTTTATGTCGCCCTCTTCGGTCGGTTCGGCACTGCCATCGCGGATGTAGCTCATGAACTGTTCAAGGATGGCGTCCATGTCCTCAATGTCGCGAATCATGCCATCGGTCAGTTCGGGCTCTGCATCCGACAGCAGCTCGGTCGACAGGCGCATCCGGGTCAATGGCGTACGCAGGTCATGGGACACGCCGGCCAGCAGCATGGTGCGGTCGCGGTTGGCCTGCTCGACATCCTGGGACATCTGGTTGAAGGCGCGGTAGACCTCGGAAATCTCCGCTGGCGCGCTGGTGTCCAGCAGCCGCACGCTCTCGCCGCGGCCGATACGCTGGGCCGCGCGCTCAAGCATCTTCAGCGGGTGGTTGAGCTGACGGACCAGCAGCCAGGCAGCGGCTGTTGACAGCATGCCGATCAGTACCAGCCAGGTGACTACCAGCCAGACCCGTTGGCCGCGCAGGGGATGGGCATACAGCGGGACCTTGAGCCAGTAGTTGCCATAGATCGGCTGGTGGATCCAGACCGCCGGATGGTCCTGGGTTTGCACCCGTACCTCGGTCTGGTCGCCCAGTTCGTCCCGCAGCTGGTGGGTAAAAATGCCGGAGTAGGGCCAGTGCACTTCCCCCTGCGGGACCTGCTCGGGCACCGTGATGCGGATGCCGGTCATCTCTTCGATATCGCGGCGCGCATCCGGACCGCTGGCCCAGTAGGCGCGGACCAGCATCGCGGTGCCGTGACTGTACTGACGGTCGACCAGCAGGTCCTCGTTGCTCAGCAGGTAGAGCAGCGTGAGGATCTGCGAGAACAGTGTGACCATCAGTACCAGCAGAATGGTCCGACCGAAAAAACTCCGTGGCAGCAGCGGGTGCCAGCCGGGGCCGCCCTTCACGTATTCTTGCCGTCCGGCACAAAGACGTAGCCGACGCCCCAGACCGTCTGGATGTAGCGCGGCTTGGACGGGTCGGGCTCAAGCATGCGGCGCAGGCGGGAAATCTGCACGTCGATCGAGCGTTCCAGCGCATCCCACTCCCGGCCGCGAGCCAGCTGCATCAGCTTGTCGCGGGTCAGCGGCTCGCGCGGATGACGCACCAGCGCCTTGAGCACGGCGAATTCGCCGGTGGTCAGCATGTTGACCTCGTCGCCGCGGGTCAGCTCGCGGGTGGCCAGATTGAGGGTGAACTCGCCAAAGGTGACCTGATCGTCGTCGGTGCTCGGGGCGCCCGGTACCTGTGGCGCCTGCCGGCGCAGCACGGCCTTCATGCGGGCAACCAGTTCGCGCGGATTGAACGGCTTGGGCAGATAATCGTCGGCACCGATCTCCAGACCCTGAATCCGGCTGGTCTCATCGCCCTTGGCCGTCAGCATGATGATCGGCGTGGTGTTGCCCTCGGCCCGCAGGCGTGCGCAGGCGCTCATGCCGTCTTCGCCGGGCAGCATCAGATCGAGCACGATCAGCGAGTAGATTTCACGGGCCAGCAGACGGTCCATCTGTGCCACATCTTCCACGGCGCGAACGCGATAGCCCTGCTCGCCGAGAAAGCGCTCGAGCAGCCGCCGCAACCGCACATCGTCATCGACAATCAGGATTTTTTCGCCTTCGTCAGCCATGTATCACCTATTGGAGTGAATGAGCCTGCATTGTGACCCAGCCCCCGTAGCTTGCGGGCTGGCCATTGTTACAAGAGGTTTCTTTTTACCCTGTTATGGCGCCATCATCCAGCCGCTTTATGAAGGCCGACCAGAGCCTCTGTGTCGGGTATACTGCCCGCCCTGTCATAGCCAAGAGTGGAAGTGTCCTACCATGCAGAGTATCGCCTCGCGCATCGCCAGCGAACTGGCGGTTCGCCCCGAGCAGGTCGCCGCTACCGTCAGCCTGCTGGATGAGGGCGCCAGCGTTCCGTTTATTGCCCGTTACCGCAAGGAAGTAACCGGCAGTCTGGACGACACCCAGTTGCGCTACCTCGAAGAGCGCCTGCGCTATCTGCGTGAACTGGAGGACCGTCGTGCTGCGGTGCTGTCGAGCATTGCCGAACAGGGCAAGCTGAGCCCCGAGCTGGAACGCGACATTCGCGAGGCGGACACCAAGACCCGGCTGGAAGACCTGTACCTGCCCTACAAGCCCAAGCGCCGTACCAAGGGCCAGATCGCCATCGAGGCAGGCCTGGAGCCGTTGGCTGACGCGCTGTTTGCCGACCCGACGCTGGATCCGGAGAGCACTGCTGCCGGTTATGTTGACGCCGACAAGGGCGTAGCGGACGCCAAGGCAGCTCTGGACGGGGCCAAGTACATCCTGATGGAGCGCTTTGCCGAGAACGCCAGTCTGCTGGAGCGTCTGCGCAGCGCGCTGCGTGACGACGGTCGGGTGGTGTCCCGTGTGGTCGCCGGCAAGGAGCAGGAAGGCGCCAAGTTTGCCGACTATTTCGAATACGACGAGCCGCTGAAGAAGGTGCCGTCCCACCGCGCGCTGGCGATTCTGCGCGGCCGCAACGAGGGTGTATTGAGCATCGCGCTGGAGCTGGGCGACGCCGAACCGGCACCCGGCACCATGCATCCCTGCGAAGCGCTGGTGGCCGAGACCGTTGGCATCGTCAATCAGGGACGCGCCGCTGATCGCTGGCTCAACGAGGTGGTGCGCTGGACCTGGCGGGTCAAGCTGCTTGGTCACCTCGAAACCGAATTACTGGGCGAGCTGCGAGAAGCCGCCGAAGACGAGGCGATCCGCGTATTCGCCAGTAACCTGAAAGACCTGCTGCTGTCGGCGCCGGCCGGCCCGCGCGTTACCCTCGGGCTCGACCCGGGCTTGCGTACCGGGGTCAAGGCGGTAGTCGTTGATGCTACCGGCAAGCTGCTCGACACCGCCACCATCTTCCCCCATGCGCCGCGCAATGACTGGGACCGCTCGCTGGCAACCCTGGCAGCGCTGTGCAGCAAGCATCAGGTTGACCTGATTGCCGTCGGCAACGGCACGGCATCGCGTGAAACCGACAAGCTGGCCGCCGACCTGATCAAGCTGTGCAGTGGCCAGAAGATGCAGAAGGTGATGGTCTCCGAGGCGGGTGCGTCGGTGTACTCGGCGTCGGAGCTGGCGGCACGCGAGTTCCCTGATCTGGACGTGACCTATCGTGGCGCGGTGTCCATTGCTCGTCGCCTGCAGGATCCGCTGGCCGAGCTGGTGAAGATCGAGCCCAAGGCGATCGGTGTTGGCCAGTATCAGCACGATGTTTCTCAGGTGAAGCTGGCGCGCGGGCTGGACGCGGTGGTCGAGGACTGTGTGAACGCCGTTGGGGTGGACCTGAATACCGCGTCCGCGGCGCTGCTGACCCGGGTCTCCGGCCTGAACCCGAGCATCGCCCAGAACATCGTCGATTACCGCGACAGCCACGGCGCTTTTCGCAACCGTCGTGAGCTGCTCAAGGTCAGCCGCCTCGGTGAAAAGACCTTTGAGCAGGCCGCGGGCTTCCTGCGTGTGATGAACGGCGATAACCCGCTGGATGCCTCGGCAGTGCACCCGGAGGCCTATCCGCTGGTCGAGCGGATCGCCGAGCAGACCGGCCGCGATGTCCGGGGTCTGATTGGCGACTCGGCGTTTCTGCGCAAGCTTGAGCCGGCGCGCTACACCGACGAACACTTCGGTATCCCGACCATTACCGACATCCTGCGCGAGCTGGACAAGCCCGGTCGCGATCCGCGCCCCGAGTTCAAGGCGGCCGAATTTCAGGAAGGAGTCGAGAGCCTGAAGGACCTCAAGCCGGGCATGACGCTGGAAGGGGTGGTTACCAACGTCGCCAACTTCGGTGCCTTCGTCGATATCGGCGTGCATCAGGACGGTCTGGTGCATATCTCCATGCTCTCGCACCAGTTCGTCAAGGACCCGCGTGACGTGGTCAAGGCCGGTGATATCGTCAAGGTCAAGGTGCTCGAGGTGGATATCCCGCGCCAGCGCATCAGCCTGACCATGCGCCTTGACGACAAGCCTCAGCCTGCCGGTGAGCGTCAGCAGCCAGGTGAGCGCAATCGTGGCCGGCAGAGTGCGCCGCGCGGTAATGCCGGCGGCAACAATACCCGCCCGACCGACGCGGGCGGCACCTTCGCCAACCTGTTTGCCAATGCCAAGAACCTGAAGAAGAAATGATCCCATGAGCGAATTGCATCCGGCATTGGCCGCCTTTGCTGCCGAGCGCAGCAGCGCGTTCACCGCCCTGGTGGGCATCGAGTTTGCGGCCATCGAGCGCGGGTTGTGCACCCTGCGTCTGCCGATCGACGACAAGCACTTCAATTCCACCGGCCGGGTGCATGGCGGTGTGGTGTTTACCCTGCTGGACTCGGCGATGGGCGCCTCGGCGTTCAGCGTGCTGGAGCCGCATGAAAGCACCGCCACCATCGAGTGCAAGATCAACTACACCCGAGCAGTCACCGGCGGTGTGCTGGAATGCACCGGCAAGGTGATGCATGCCGGTACGCGCACCATCGTCGTGGACGGCGAGGTGTGGCAGGATGGCGTGCTGGTAGCCAAGTGCCTGGGCACCTTCGCCCGTATCTGAGCGAGCCCCGGTGGCCTTTCTATACTGATCAAACGGATCGACGGCATGCGTCGATCCATTGCCTGAGGAGTGACGCCTTGTCACCACTGCTCCGTGAACGCCTCGCCCTGCTGGCGACACCCGCGAACCGCTCATTGCTGAGCGAATGTCAGCACGGTATCGAAAAGGAAAGTCTGCGCATCTCCGCCGACGGGACGCTGGCGCAGACGCCGCATCCGCCGGCGCTGGGCTCGGCGCTGACTCATCCACGGATCACCACCGATTACTCCGAAGCGCTGCTGGAACTGATCACCCCGGTCAGCCGGCAAATCGACGAGCTGTTCGGCCAGCTGGACGAAATTCACCGCTTTACCTACAGCGCTCTGGGCGAGGAGCGGCTGTGGACCGAGTCCATGCCCTGTCGTCTGCCAGCCACCGACGAGGAGATTCCGATCGCCTGGTATGGCACCTCCAACGTTGGCACCCTGAAATACGTCTACCGGCGCGGGCTGGCGGTGCGTTACGGCAAGGCCATGCAGTGCATCGCCGGCATTCACTACAACTTCTCGCTGCCGCCGCAGCTGTGGCAGGTTTTGCAGGCACAGGAGGGCGACACCCGCAGCGCGCAGGACTATCAGTCCGAGCGTTATTTTGCGCTGATTCGCAATTTCCGCCGCTACGCCTGGTTGCTGATGTACCTGTTCGGCGCCTCTCCGGCGGTGTGTGCCAGCTTCCTGCAAGGGCGTGATCATCGCCTGCAGCCGCTCGGCGAGCAAAGCCTTTACCTGCCCTGGGCAACCAGTCTGCGGATGAGTGATCTGGGCTATAACAATAACGCCCAGTCCGGCCTGAACGTCTGCTACAACAGCCTCGATAACTACATCAGCAGCATGCTGGACGCAATCAGCCTGCCTTACGCCCCCTATGCGGCGCTGGGTACCCACGACGCCAGCGGCCAGTGGCAGCAGCTCAATACCAATCTGCTGCAGATCGAAAACGAGTTCTACAGCCCGATCCGTCCCAAGCGGGTTGCCAACAGCGGCGAGAAGCCGGTGCATGCCCTGCGTGAGCGCGGAGTCGAGTATATCGAGGTGCGCTGCCTGGATATCGACCCCTTCGTGCCGCTCGGAATCGAGCCGGCGACGGCCCGCTTCCTCGACAGCTTCCTGCTGTACTGTGCTATCAGCGACAGCCCGCAGCTGAGCGACAGCGAATGTGAGCACGCTGCCAACAATTTCAGTCTGGCGGTCAAGCGGGGGCGTGAGCCAGGCCTGATGCTGAACGAAAACGGTCGTGAGCGCAGCCTGACTGAATGGGGTGAAGCGCTGCTCGACGAGATTGCCGGGTGCGCTGCGCTGTTTGATCAGGCCCAGGGCGGCTCGGTGTTTGCAGAGGCGCTGGCGATCCAGCGTGCCAAGCTCAAGGACTCTTCCCTGACGCCCTCGGCCCGGGTGCTTGCGGCGATTGCCGAGCAGGGCGACAGTTTCTTCCGTTTCGCCCTGGCGCAGTCGCAAGAGCACGATGCGTACTTCCGCAATCGCCCGCTGGACGCCGAAGCGCAGGCGCGGCTGGCCGCCGAAGCGGCCGCGTCACTGGCCGATCAGGCCGCGATTGAGGCGGCCGACGATGTTGACTTCGATACCTTTGTGGATCGTTATCTGAGCCAGCAGGCCTGAGACACAGGGGCGCAAGCCCCTGCTGCCGTCACTGCACGATCAGGTTGGTGAACAGCAGGTCGTCAACCAACGGCGCACCTTCTTCCTCTTCCAGCACCGATTGCACGACGGCAAGCGCACTGGCCCGCAGGGCTTCCTTGCCTTCCAGCGTTCCCAGGTTTTCCGGCAGCTGTTCGCTGAACAGAAACACCAGTGCGTTGCGGATCAGCGCATCATGGTAGTGGATGCGCTCCACTGCCGCGGCGTCGTTGGTGCGCAGCGCAACGTCGGCCTTGAGGTACTGAATCTTCGGGCCGCCTCCCAGGGTGCCGACAAACGACGGCTTGAGTTCGACGTATTGGGCGGTCGGTGCGGCGGCGTCTTCTTCGGCCAGGGCCGGGGTAGCTGTCAGCGTCAGGGCCAGCAGCAGGGCATACAGCGGTTTGCAATGCATCGGGTTGAAACTCCATGAAAGTCCGCACAGGATAGCCGAGCCGCCGTTCAGCGCCAAATGCCCGTGTCTTCGGTCTTATGCGTACCTATCACCTCGGGGCATGGTGATTGACCCTGTGGCCCGGTTCGCGACTAGACTGTGGTCAATGTTTAGCTTTAGCCAAGGAGACAACAATGAAAGCGGTACTGTGCAAAGCCTACGGTCCTGCCAGCAGTCTGGTGCTGGAAGAGACCGCCGATCCGGTTGCCAAGAAAAACGAAGTCGTCATCGACATCCATGCTGCCGGCGTCAACTTCCCTGACACCCTGATCATCGAAGGCAAGTACCAGGTCAAGCCGCCGTTTCCGTTCTCTCCGGGTGGCGAAGCGGCTGGTGTGGTGGCCAGCGTTGGCGAGAACGTCAAACACCTGAAAGTCGGCGACCGTGTGATGGGCCTGACCGGCTTCGGCAGCTTTGCCGAGAAGGTGGCAACCGATGCGATGCGCGTGCTGCCGATGCCCGCTGACATGGACTTTGTCACCGCCGCCGGTTTCAGCATGACCTATGGTACTTCCATGCACGCGCTGAAGCAGCGCGGCGAGCTGAAACCGGGCGAAACCCTGCTGGTGCTGGGCGCCTCCGGTGGCGTGGGTCTGGCTGCGGTTGAGCTGGGCAAGGCCATGGGCGCGCGCGTCATTGCTGCAGCCTCCAGTGCTGAAAAGCTGGAAGTCGCCAAGGCGGCTGGTGCCGACGAGCTGATCAATTACAGTGAAGTCAGCCTCAAGGATGCGGTCAAGGAGCTGACCAACGGCCAGGGCGCCGATGTGATCTATGATCCGGTCGGTGGTGACCTGTTCGACGAAGCGGTGCGCTGCATCAACTGGAAAGGCCGTCTGCTGGTTGTCGGCTTCGCCAGCGGCCGTATTCCGGAGTTCCCGGTCAACCTGGCGCTGCTGAAAGGCTCGTCCATCGTTGGTGTGTTCTGGGGTGCCTTTGCTGCCCGCGAGCCGCAGGTCAATCTGGAAAACTTCCAGGAAATGTTCCGCTGGTACAGCGAAGGCAAGCTCAAGCCGCTGGTTTCCAAGACCTTCGAGCTGAACGAGTACGAAGCCGCGCTGAACATTCTCAGCACCCGTCAGGCGGTAGGCAAGGTGGTGGTCAAGACCCGCTGACGCCAGCCGCAGGCTGGCCCTGGCGGGAAGCCACAAGCCACAAGCGGCAAGCTACAAGAAAAACCCGTGCGGTGCTGAATCGCGCGGGTTTTTTCATGGGCCGCGAGGGCACTCTAACCGGTAAATATCATTTGGCAGCATCAGTGTCAGGGACACACTGAGCGGCTTGCGGCTGGGCGCGCTCACAGCGCGCCGTCGTACCCCTGCTGGCGCCAGGCTTCGTAGATCAGGATCGCGGCGCTATTCGAGAGGTTCAGGCTGCGGCTGTTGGCCTGCATCGGGATGCGCAGTACCTGATCGGCTGGCAGGGATTCGCGTATCTCTGCCGGCAGGCCGCGGCTCTCCGGCCCGAACAGGAACAGGTCGCCCGCCTGATACTCGGGCTCACTGAACCAGCGGGTGCCTTTGGTGCTCAGGGCGAACACCCGGTTCGGCTGCACCTGTTCCAGACAACTGGTCAGATCCGGGTAACTGCGCACGGCCGCGAACTCGTGATAATCGAGCCCGGCGCGACGCAGGCGCTTATCATCCAGCTCAAAACCGAGCGGCTCTATCAGGTGCAACTGGCAGCCGGTATTGGCGCACAGGCGGATGATGTTGCCGGTGTTCGGCGGGATTTCGGGTTCGAGCAGGGCGATATGGAACATGGCTGGCGGCTACGCAAGGGCGGAGCGGTAGGCTACCCGGTTCAAGCTTCAAGCTTCAAGCTTCAAGCTTCAAGCCGCAAGCAGTCCGTGGTGCTGCGAGCCTTGGTGTTGGTCTGAAGGCTAGAGGCTGGAAGGGTTTGGGGTTGGGGTTGCTTGTAGCTTGTAGCTTGAGGCTTGCCGCTTGCAGCTCAAAAAAAAGGCGACCCCAGCCTGCCTGAACCGAGGTCACCCCAAATACACCCATTAGTCATTTAGCATCAAGCGTGCCAATTTCTCCGTGGGTGTGCGTTATTCACTTTCATCGTCGTCGGAACCGTCGACATTCATGCCCAGTTCCTTGATCTTGCGGGTCAGGGTATTGCGGCCCCAGCCCAGTAACTGCGCGGCATCGCGGCGTCTGCCGGCGGTGTGCTTGAGGGCGGTTTCGATCATGATGCGCTCGAATGCGGGTACCGCGATATCCAGCAGGTTGGTCACGCCACGGGCCAGTTCCTGGTCGGCCCAGGTGCGCAATCCGTGCTCCCAATGGCCGTCCGGCGCACTGTCCTGGTGCTGGGTGAGCAGTTCCGGGGGCAGGTCCTCGATCAGCACTTCTCGGCTGGATGCCATGACGGTGATCCAGCGGCAGGTATTTTCCAGCTGGCGCACGTTGCCGGGCCACGGCAGGTTGCGCAGATAGTCCTGGGTTTGCGGCTTGAGGGTCTTCGGTTCGACGGCCAGTTCCTGTGCGGCGCGCGCGAGGAAGTGCTGTGCCAGCGCTGGGATGTCCTCGCGGCGTTCGGCCAGCTTGGGAATATGAATGCGGATGACATTGAGGCGGTGGAACAAGTCCTCGCGGAATTTGCCGGCCTGCACCAGGCCTTCGAGGTTCTGGTGGGTGGCGGCAATGATGCGGACGTCGACCTTGATCGGGGTATGACCCCCGACCCGGTAGAACTCACCGTCAGCCAGCACGCGCAGCAGGCGGGTCTGGGTCTCGGCGGGCATGTCGCCGATCTCGTCAAGGAACAGTGTACCGCCGTCGGCCTGTTCAAAACGGCCGCGGCGCTGCACGGCGGCGCCGGTGAACGCGCCTTTCTCGTGACCAAACAGCTCGGACTCCATCAGATCCTTCGGAATCGCGGCCATGTTCAGCGCAATAAACGGGTTGCGCGCACGCGGGCTGTGGCGGTGCAGGGCGTGGGCGACCAGTTCTTTACCGGTACCGGATTCGCCGTTGATCAGTACGGTGATGTTGGAGTGCGACAGGCGACCGATGGCGCGGAAGACTTCCTGCATTGCCGGCGCTTCACCGATGATTTCCGGCGTGCGAGTCTGCAGGATTTCCTCTTCCTGCGCCTCCTGCTCATGGGTGTGGGCCAGTGCGCGGCGGACCAGGGCAACGGCTTCGTCCACGTCGAACGGCTTGGGCAGGTATTCGAACGCGCCGCCTTGGTACGAGGCGACGGCGCTGTCCAGATCGGAATGGGCGGTCATGATGATGACCGGCAGCTTGGGGTAGCGCTCGCGCACGGTAGCCAGCAGGTCCAGCCCGCTGGTGCCGGGCATGCGAATATCGCTGATCAGCACATCCGGATGCTGGCGCTGCAGGCGCGCCAGTGCGGCGTCTGCGCTATCGAAGGCGACCGGATCCATGCCTTCCTGTTGCAATGCCTTCTCCAGTACCCAGCGGATGGAGCGATCGTCGTCAACGATCCAGACATTCTCGGCGCGATTCTGTGAGCGGGTCATAAAGCAGTTCTCCAGGTCCGGTCCAGCCGGCAGGCAGTTGAGGCATTGCGCAGAGGCAGGCATGCGTAGGATCGAGCTGCCGGCGGGGCAGCTGTCGTTGTTCTTCGGAGGCGGCTGGTCATGTCAGTCGGCTCCCTCCTGTTCCAGTGGCAGAAACAGGGTGAAAGTGGTTTCTCCCGGTACGCTGTCGCACTCGATCAGCCCCTGATGCTGGCTGATGATGTTCTGGGTAATCGACAGGCCGAGGCCGGTACCCTCGGCGCGACCGCTGACCATCGGGTAGAAGATGCTTTCGGCAATATCGGCCGGGATGCCGGGGCCGTTGTCGATGACTTCGACCCGGCACACCAGTCGGTAACGGGTCTGGCCGATCGTGAACTGGCGCAGCGTCCGGGTGCGCAGGGTGATCTGGCCCTGTTCGAGCGGGCCGTTGGCGGCGAGTGCCTGCATGGCGTTGCGGACAATATTCAGCAGCGCCTGAATCAGTTGCTCGCGGTCGGCCTGCACGTCCGGAATACTTGGATCGTAGTCGCGCTTGATATGCAGCGCGCCCTGGGTTTCGGCCTCGATCAGGCTGCAGACGCGCTCGGTAATCTCGTGAATGTTGATCGGCCGCAGCGCCGGTGGCCGGTACGGGCCAAGCATGCTGTCGACCAGATTACGCAGGCGGTCGGCCTCTTCAATGATGACGTCGGTGTAGTCCTTGAGACCGTCTTCCGGTAGTTCCCGGGCCAGCAGCTGAGCGGCGCCGCGAATGCCGCCGAGCGGATTCTTGATCTCGTGGGCCAGGCCGCGAACCAGCACTTTGGTTACTTCCTGTTTGGACAGCTGTGCCTCTTCCTTGGTGATGCGCAGCAGGCGATCACGCGGGTACAGCTCCATCAGCAGCCAGTTGCGATTGGCGGCTATGATCGGCGTGACCGAGTAATCCGCCATCATGCTTTGTCCGTTGCTGAGGGTCAGTTGGGCTTCGCGCTTGGTGAAGGGGTGTCCGTTCTGGACTGCGTTGTGCAGTGAGTCCAGTGCCGCTGCACTGTCGGTGAACAGGTCCTGCACGGGCTGCTGATACACCCTTTGCCCGCTGACAGCGAGCAGCATTTCCGCCGCGGGGTTCATGAAGCTCAGGCGCAGGTCGCTGTCCAGCAGCAGTACCGCTGTGGTCAGGTTATCGAGAATCTGGCGTAGAAATCGGTCTGGCAGCATGGCTATATCCGTCGTTTGGGCAGGGAAATGCAAGAAGCGAACCAATTCGGGGCGCATTCGGGGCGACGCGGGCAATCGCTTGCCCATTTGTTTGTCGGCTTGCGTCTGCCATGCCCGGGGGCGTGCGCAGGCCCTGTATTTACTGGCTTTCTTGTTATCGCCGGCTGGCGTTGACAGAGGCTTTAGCCGTTCGTCGGGTTAAGCGTTGTCGGTCAGGCGCATTGCAACGGTGCGCGAATTGGAGTCGCGAGCGACGAGTATGCACCGAAATGGTGCGCTCGTCATTCGGGCTGAGGAGGGTCACGGGGTGCTGGCGGGTGGCTTGGGTACGTTGGGCGCTGTGGGGGCTGCCGGTGCCCGTGGCGCCTGATTCGGTGAGTTGATCCTCCCCGGCTGGTTGAGCGAGGTGCGTTGCACATGCACGGTAATGGGGCTGCTGGCGCTCAGTTCCTCGCCGCTGGTATTGGTGATGACGGCTTCAATCTGGTGCGATCCCCGGTCGAGGTTCGGCAGGGTCAGGCTGGCTTCGGTCTGACCCGAACCCGGCAGCGCCTGTGCTGACAGGGTGCCGTCGACCCGGGCGCGCAGCAGCGCACCGGTGCGCAAGGGAGGATCAATGGCAATGCCGAGAATCAGGTTGCCGTCATTGGCGCGCACGGCACTGTCGTTGGCAGGGCTGGTGATCTCCAGTCGCCGGTAACGGCCCTGGGCGGCAGCCGAGTTGCTGCTGCTCTCGTCGGGCTGATTGTAGGATGGTGAGGGGCGTGGCGGCTCCATTGCGTTTGGGGCGCTGACCTCAATGCGTCTGGCATTGGGTGAGGGCTGGTCCGAGTAGACGGTATTGCCCTCGGCATCAGTCCAGGTATAGATCTCGGCGGTGGCGCTCTGGCTGAAGATCAGGGCACTGCACAGGGCATAGATAAGCGTGCGCGGCATTGTCGTACTCTCCTTGAGACATGCCCCCATGCTGGCACCGTCCGGGAGGGCTGGCAACTGCTCCGGTCTGCCTTGGCGACAGACGTAAAAAAGGGGCGCCCGACCGGGCGCCCCTTTTTGCTGTGACAGTTGCCTGTCTCTGGATCAGACGCTGTAGTACAGGTCGTATTCCAGCGGGTGAACGAAGGTGCGAACCTTGATTTCTTCGGCGCTCTTCAGGTCGATGTAGGCGTCGATGAACTCGTTGGTGAACACGTCGCCCTTGGTCAGGAATTCGCGGTCTGCATCCAGCGATTCCAGTGCTTCCTTCAGGCTGCCGCAAACCTGCGGGATCTGTGCGGACTCTTCCGGCGGCAGATCGTACAGGTTCTTGTCGGCTGCATCGCCAGGGTGGATCTTGTTCTGGATACCATCCAGGCCGGCCATCAGCAGTGCAGCAAAGCACAGGTAGGGGTTGGCTGCCGGGTCCGGGAAGCGCGCTTCGATGCGGCGTGCTTTCGGGCTGGAAACGTACGGGATACGGATGGAAGCAGAGCGGTTGCGGGCGGAGTAGGCCAGCATGACCGGCGCTTCGAAGCCGGGAACCAGACGCTTGTAGGAGTTGGTGGCCGGGTTGGTGAACGCGTTCAGCGCCTTGCCGTGCTTGATGATGCCGCCGATGAAGTACAGGGCGGTGTCAGACAGGCCGGAGTAGCCTTCGCCAGCGAAGGTGTTGGTGCCGTCTTTGGAAATGGACATGTGAACGTGCATACCGGAACCGTTGTCGCCGTACAGCGGCTTCGGCATGAAGGTAGCGGTCTTGCCGAACGCGTCGGCAACGTTGTGCACGCAGTACTTCAGGGTTTGTACTTCGTCGGCCTTCTTCACCAGGGTGTTGAACAGCACGCCGATTTCGTTCTGGCCGGCAGTTGCCACTTCGTGGTGGTGAACTTCAACGGTCAGGCCCATTTCTTCCAGTGCGTTGCACATGGCGGTACGGATTTCGTGGTCGTGGTCGACCGGCGGAACCGGGAAGTAGCCGCCCTTGACGCCAGGACGATGACCTTTGTTGCCAGTCTCGAAATCGGCGTCGGTGTTCCAGGAAGCTTGCTCAGAGAAGATCTTGAACATGGAGCCGGAGATGTCGGACTTGAATTTGACTTCGTCGAATACGAAGAATTCCGGCTCCGGACCAACGAATACGGTGTCACCGATACCGGTGGACTTCAGGTATTCCTCGGCGCGCTTGGCGATACCGCGCGGGTCGCGCTCGTAGCCCTGCATGGTGGAGGGCTCAATGATGTCGCAGACGATGATCAGCGTCGGCTCTTCGGTGAACGGGTCCAGAACGGCAGTGCTGTCATCGGGCATGAGGATCATGTCGGAGGCTTCGATGCCTTTCCAGCCGGCAATCGAGGAGCCGTCGAACATCTTGCCGTCTTCGAAGAAGTCATCATTGACATCACGTGCCGGCATGGTGACGTGCTGCTGCTTGCCCTTGGTATCGGTGAAGCGCAGGTCTACCCACTTCACGTCATGCTCGTTGATCAGTTGCATCGCTTTCGACATGGTTTCCTCCAACAGGAATCTTTTGCCAGACAGCGGGTCTGGCGCCTCATATAACGTCTAGCGGACAGGCCGCCGTTCGGTTGCATTACAAGTGAGCAAAAGGTGTGCCATTTCGGAGCATTGGCTGAAAGCCCCATTCTTGACATCTTCTGCTCCATAAACCGATGGTTCGCACCATTCTGGAGCACCTTGTTGGTGCAGTTGGTGTGGCTAGCGACCCAACTTGGTGCACGTTGCACGCGGCAGTTAGCCGAGCGCCGAGCGCCTGCTGCGCGTATAATGCAGCGCTTTGCGCACGATACGCCAGCCCCATGAAACTGATCATCAAATTTTTCCCGGAAATCACCATCAAGAGCCGCCAGGTTCGTAAACGCTTTGTCGCACAATTGAAGGGCAACCTGAAAAAGGTGTTGTCGGCGGTCGACCCCCAGGCCCGGGTCAACGGGAACTGGGACAGTCTTGAAGTCAATCTGGGGCCTGATGCGGCGCTGCAGCAGCGCTGCATTGAGCGTCTGCGCAACACGCCGGGTATTTCGCACTGCTTCGAGGTGCACGAGTATCCGCTTGGCAGCATCGATGAGTTGATTGAGCTGTGCGTGTCCAGCGTGGGCGAGCAGCTGCGCGGCAAGACCTTCGCGGTGCGCTGCAAGCGGGTGGGCACTCATCCGTTCTCCTCGCAGGACGTGGCGATCAAGGTTGGCAGCGCGCTTAACAGCCGCTGTGGCGCGGCAGGTGTGTCGCTGAAAGATCCTGAAGTAGAAGTGCATGTGGAGATTCGGGATCAGAAAATATATCTGATCCAGGCGCGTCATGAGGGCATGGGCGGCTTCCCGCTGGGCACCATGGAGCCGGTGCTCAGCCTGCTTTCCGGGGGGTTCGACTCCACTGTGGCGAGCTATCAGATGCTCCAGCGCGGTCTGCTGCCGCATTTCGTGTTCTTCAACCTGGGCGGTAGTGCCCATGAGCTGGGCGTGCGCCAGGTTGCCCATTACCTCTGGGAGCGCTACGCCAGCAGTCATCGCCTGCGCTTTGTCAGTGTTCCGTTCGAGGGCGTAGTCGCCGAGATTCTGCAGAACGTTGAAAACAGCCAAATGGGTGTAGTGCTCAAGCGCATGATGCTGCGGGCGGCGGACCGTGTGGCCTACCGTCTGGGTATCGATGCGCTGGTCACCGGTGAGGCCATTGCCCAGGTTGCCAGCCAGACGCTGCCGAATCTGAGCGTTATCGACAAGGCGGCCGAGCGGCTGGTCATTCGTCCGCTGATTACCACCAGCAAGCTGGATATTATTGATGTTGCCCGCCGCATCGGCACGCTCGAGTTTTCCAGCAGCATGCCTGAGTACTGCGGTGTTATCTCGGTGAGTCCGGCCATTCGTACCACAGTGGCGCGGGTTGAAGCGGCCGAAGCATCGTTCAACTTCGAGGTGTTGTCGCAGGCCATTGAAAGCGCGGTTTACAGCGAATGCAGCGAGCTGGGCGAGATGCTCGAGGGTGGTTCTCCGGTCGAGATTGTCGAGCAGGCGCTGACCGGGCAGATCGTGATCGATATCCGTCACCCCGACGAACAGGAACTGCGCCCAGTGCAGCTGGATGGCATCGAGGTGCTGTCGATTCCGTTCTACACCCTCAACAGCCGTTTTGCCGAGCTCGACCCTTCGCGCGCCTATCTGCTCTATTGCGAGAAAGGGGTGATGAGTCAGTTGCATGCCCAGTATTTGCTGGATGAGGGATATGGGAATGTGCGGGTGCTCAGGCCGAAGCGCTAGCGCTCGCGCTCGCGCTACCGCTTGAGCCGCAAGCCGCAAGCCGCAAGCCGCAAGCAAAACAGGGCGTGCCGGGAAGAAGGGCCGGCAAGGGTTGTCAGGCTCTTAATTGGCTTCAACGCTGCAAGAAGCTCTCAGAGGTCAAGAGCGAGCCGGTTTTGCTTCCAGCTTGTGGCTTGCTGCTTGAAGCTCGCGCGCCCGCTTGCACAAAAAACACACACTGTAACCCCCATATCTGTATAATGCCTCCCTCTTTTTTTCAGTATGCCGGCTGTCGCCGCATCACCCAGGACGCCCACAGTGATCGAGAATCTCCGCAATATCGCCATCATCGCGCACGTTGACCACGGCAAAACCACGCTGGTCGACGCTCTGCTGCGTCAATCCGGTACCCTGGATCGTAAGGAACTGGATTCCGAGCGGATCATGGATTCCAACGACCAGGAAAAGGAACGCGGCATTACCATTCTGGCGAAGAACACCGCCATCAAGTGGAACGGCTACAACATCAACATCGTCGACACCCCCGGCCACGCCGACTTTGGTGGCGAGGTTGAGCGCGTAATGTCCATGGTTGATTCGGTACTGCTGCTGGTTGATGCGGTTGACGGCCCGATGCCGCAAACCCGCTTCGTAACCCAGAAGGCCTTCCAGGCCGGTCTGCGTCCGATCGTGGTGGTAAACAAGATTGACCGTCCGGGCGCTCGCCCTGACTGGGTAATCGATCAGGTATTCGACCTGTTTGACAGCCTGGGTGCGACCGACGAGCAGCTGGATTTCCCGTTCGTCTACGCCTCCGCGATCAACGGCATCGCGGGTATGGACCCGGACGAGATGGCCGAGGATCTGACCCCGCTGTTCCAGACCATCGTTGACCGTGTGCCGTCCCCTGACGTTGACCTTGACGGTCCGTTCCAGATGCAGATCTCGGCGCTGGACTACAACAGCTTCCTGGGTGTGATCGGTATCGGCCGCATCCGTCGCGGCAAGGTCAAGACCAACACCCCCGTCACCTCTATCGATGCGCAGGGCAAGAAGCGCAACGGCCGTATCCTGAAGATCATGGGGCACCACGGTCTGCAGCGCGTTGAAGTGGAAGAAGCGCAGGCTGGCGACATCGTCTGCATCAGTGGTTTTGATCCGCTGTTCATCTCCGACACCCTGTGCGACCAGCAGAACGTTGAAGCCATGCCGGCACTGACGGTCGACGAGCCGACCGTAAGCATGACCTTCCAGGTCAATGACTCGCCGTTCGCCGGCAAGGAAGGCAAGTTCGTCACCAGCCGCAACATCAAGGAGCGTCTGGAAAAGGAACTGCTGCACAACGTGGCTCTGCGCGTTGAAGAGGGCGACAGCGCCGACAAGTTCAAAGTTTCCGGTCGTGGCGAGCTGCACCTGTCGGTACTGATTGAAACCATGCGTCGTGAAGGCTTTGAGTTGGGGATCTCCCGTCCTGAGGTAGTCATCAAGGAAGTGGATGGCGAAAAGCAGGAGCCCTACGAGAATGTCACCATCGACATTGAAGAGCAGCATCAGGGTCCGATCATGGAGCAGATGGGCCTGCGCAAGGGTGATCTGGGTAACATGGTTCCGGATGGCAAGGGCCGTATTCGCCTGGAGTATGTTGTTCCGGCACGCGGCCTGATCGGCTTCCGTAACAGCTTCCTGACCATGACCTCGGGTACCGGCATCATCACCAGCACCTTCAGTCACTACGGGCCGATCAAGCAGGGTGACGTGGGCCACCGTCAGAACGGCGTGCTGGTCTCCATGGCAACCGGCAAGGCGCTGACCTACTCGCTGGAAACCCTGCAGGATCGCGGCAAGCTGTTCCTGGAGCCTGGTCAGGAGATCTATGAAGGTCAGCTGGCCGGTATTCACAGCCGTGACAACGACCTGGTCATCAACCCGACCAAGGGCAAGAAGCTCGACAACATGCGTGCTTCCGGCAAGGATGAGACCATCCAGCTGGTGCCGCCGGTCAAGTTCACCCTGGAGCAGGCGCTCGAGTTCATCGATGACGACGAACTGGTTGAGGTAACGCCGAAGTCCATTCGTCTGCGCAAGAAGCTGCTCAGCGAAACCGACCGCAAGCGCGCCAGCAAGAACTAAGGCTGCCGCTGGTAAAGAAACCCGCTCCGGATTCCGGCGCGGGTTTTTTTGCGTCCAAAGGTCGGGGTTGGCGCAATGCCCGACCAATGGCTAGCTTATAAAGGCAAAACAAAAAATTCAAAGTGATATCATTGTGATATCAGATTTTGCGTAACGTACTGCCGTGGGGGCGGATGATGGCTGAAACTAATCGGGTTGGGCTGCAGCGCTGGATATGGCGCGCGTTTGTTCGCAGTGCGCTGATTCCGCTGGTGCTGGTTGAAGCGGCCCTTATTGCCATCTATCTGTTCAGCAACGCGGCCATTCGTGACGAGCAGACTTCCTACCTGCGCCAGGCGGCGCTGACCGAGTTGAGCAGCGCCGCACAGCTTGAGACGCGTGTCATCAACAGCCGTCTTGAGCAGTTGGCCGCGCTGACCGATGGTTATCGCAATCTGGTAGCCGAGGCGCTGGCAAAACCCATGACGTTACCTGATGTCGAGATCGATCGCACCGACAGCGGCGTGATGTTCAGTCCTCGGGATGCCGGCGGCGCTGCGGTTTTCTACTCGGGCGCAACGGCGCCAGAGCGGCAGGACCTGGACAAGGTTCGCCGGCTAACGACGCTGGACCCGGTCATGCGCGAACTGCAGCGCAGCAACCCGCTGATTGCCAGCGTCTACTTCAACAGCTGGGACAGCCTCAATCATATCTACCCCTGGTTCCATACGGCGGAGCAGTATCCGCATGACATGGTCATCCCGGATTACAATTTCTACTACTTGGCCGATGCTGAACATAATCCCAGTCGCGGCGTGGTATGGACCGACGTCTATCTCGATCCGGCCGGGCAGGGCTGGATGATGTCGGCCATTGCACCGGTCTATCGTGGGGATTTTCTCGAGGGTGTGGTGGGTATTGACGTAACCGTCGACGGTATCCTGAGTGAGATCAATGGTCTGCCGGTGCCTTGGGATGGCTATGCCATGCTGATCAGTTCGGACATGAATATCATGGCCATGCCACCGAAGGCAGAGCAGGATTTTGGCCTCCAGGAGCTGACCAGTCACACCTACCAGGAGGCAATTCGCCGCGAGATTTTCAAGCCGGCGGACTTCAACCTGGCGCAACGCACGGAAACCGCCGGGCTGGCCGAGGTGCTGCAAGCCCGTGATCAGGGTGTTGAGCAGTTAAAGCTGAACGACCGGGCACTGCTGGTCGGCTGGGAACGGGTTGAGCAGACTGGCTGGCGGCTGCTGACGGTGGTTGACGAGGAGACTCTGTTCGCCCAGACCAACTCGTTGGCCGAAGAGTATCGCCGCGTCGGTATGTGGCTGATCGCGGGGCTGGTGGCCTTCTACATTGTCTTCTTTGCCTTTCTGTGGGTGCGGGCCCGGGGCTTGACAGCCCGGCTGCTGGCGCCGATCGACGGTATCTCGCGGATGATGACCGATATTGGCGCCGAACGCTGGCGGCCTGCTCCAGTGCGTTCGGAGATCGCCGAGCTGGACGGCATGGCGCAGCATACCCATGAGATAGGCCTGCAACTGGAGCAAAGCCAACAGCACAATCGTAACGCCCAGCAGCGTATTGAGCTGGTACTCGACAGCACCACCGAGAGCATCTGGGAGTGGCATGTTAATGAAAACCTGATCGAGTTGCGCGGACGCTTCTGCGAGCGTTTCGGCTTGCCCCGGGGGGTAATCCCATTCGAGCAGTTCCAGCTGCGTATCCACCCGGATGATCGTACCCGCGTGCGGGACGCCGAGCAGCTAGCCTTGCGCAGCGGCGGTCACTACGCCGCCGAGTTCCGCTTTGCCGACGAGCAGGGGCTGTATCACTGGCTGCTGAGCCGCGGACGGATACTGGAGCGTGATCCGGATACCGGCAAAGTGGTGCTGGTTGCCGGCACCCACGTTGATATTGACGACCTCAAGCACATCGAAAGTGACTTGCGTTCGGCTACCCACGAAGCAGAAGCGGCCAACCTGGCCAAGGCCCGCTTTATCTCCAGCATGAGCCACGAGCTGCGCACGCCATTGAATGCGATTCTCGGTTTCGCCCAGTTGATGGAACTGGATAGTCAGGAGAAGGGCCAGCCCTCGGAGCATGTCGAAGAAATCCTGCTCGCCAGCCGGCACCTCAACACCTTGCTCAGCGACATTCTCGATTGGTCGACGATCCAGGTGGACGCGCGAAGGGTCGAGCGGGTGCCCACCGATGTGGGGCAGATCATGAGTGAAAGCGCCGAGATGGTCCGGCTTGCGATCAGTGAGCAGGGGCTGTCCTTCGAGGTAACGCCTGCACCTGAAGGGTTGACCGTGATGGCTGATCCGCGGCGGCTGCGGCAGGTAATGATCAATCTGCTATCGAATGCCAAGAAGTACAACAGTACCGGCGGGGCGGTGCGGCTCTACTGTGAGGTGCTCGGTAGCCGCCTCCGGCTGGTAGTCGAAGACACCGGCATGGGCATCAAGCCCGAGGATCAGGCGCTGCTGTTTGAGCCGTTCCAGCGCCTGGGTCGAGAGAATACGGCCATTCAGGGTACCGGAATCGGGTTGTCTATCTGCCGGGAATATACCCGTGCCATGGGCGGAGAGATTGGCGTGGACAGTGAGCCGGGCAGGGGCAGTCGATTCTGGGTGGAGCTGCCGCTCAGTTCGGTGCAACCGCTGCCCTCAAGCCACAGGCCGCTCATTTATTGCCTCAGTTCGGATTCGCAGTTGATTGAGCAGATACGTCAGGCGCTGTCGGAGCGGGCGCAGCTGCAGGTCGGCAATGCGGTGACCCTGCTTGATCATGCTGGTGGACAGCCTGTTCCCGCGCTGCTGCTGATTGACAGCGCGGCACTGGATGCCTCGACATTGCCGATGCTCAGGCGCCTGCGGCAGCAGCTGCCGGCCCCTGTACCACCGGTGCTGCTGCTGGCCGATACGCTCGGGTCGGAACTGGTAACCCAGTTGATGAGCGAGTGTCAGGGCCTGGTGCGCAAGCCGGTGGACAGTGATGAGCTTGACGCGCTGGTGAGTGCGCTGTTGACGAAGGGGGAGACGGGCGATGCCCAATGAGGTTTTTCGGCAGGCCAGGGTGGTGGTGATCGATGATGTGCAGGCCAATCTGAGACTGCTTGAATCAAGCCTGCGGACTATGGGGCTGGGGCAGGTGCATGGTTTCAGTGATTCGGCGCTCGGCCTCGAGTGGTTGCAGCAAAACCCCTGGGATCTGTTGCTGCTGGATCTGGACATGCCGGCGCCGGACGGTTTCGCGATTCTGCAGGCGCTGAGTGAGCGCGATCGTACGGCTCAGCAAGTGATTCTGGTCACCGCGCTTGGCGACGCCGCCAGTCGCCGCCGCGGTATTGACCTGGGCGGGAACGACTATCTGACCAAGCCGGTTGATCTGCCGGAGTTGCTGTTGCGGGTGCGCAATTGCCTGCAACTGAGTTATGCCCACCGCCAGCTTGAGCAGGAGCGCGCGGCGCTGGAGGAGCGCGTGCAGGAGCGTACCGCTCGGCTGCGCGACAGCTATCAGGCGGTGATTCGGGCGCTGGCGCGGGCAGCTGACTACAAGGATAACGAGACCGGCAATCACATCATGCGCATCGGCGAGACCGCAGCGCTGATGGCCCGGCAAATTGGTGCGCCGGAAACCTGGGTCGAGCTGCTACGGCTGGCTGCACCCATGCACGATGTCGGCAAGATCGGGATCCCGGACCACATTCTGCTCAAACCGGGCAAGCTGACGCCTGAAGAATTCGACATCATGAAGCAGCATGCGCGCATCGGGCACGCCATTTTGGCTGACAGTGGGCGTTCATCGCTGCTGGAGTTGGCGGCGGAGATTGCCCTCAATCACCATGAAAAGTGGGATGGCAGCGGATATCCTGCCGGACTCAAGGGGGAGGAAATTCCCATCTCTGCGCGTATTGTCGCCCTGTGTGACGTCTATGACGCCCTGCGCAGTTCTCGTCCCTACAAGCAGGGCTGGAGCGTAGAAAAAACGCAGGCATTCATTCTTGAACAGTCCGGCAAGCACTTTGACCCCAGGGGCGTGGAGATCATGGCCGGGCTGTTTGATGAAATTGAGCGCATCAGGGATTCGTTGCGCGACCCCTGACGGGGTTTGGGGCGGCAGCGGGACGGGGGTGGCAACCTGAGGTCCGGCGGCGGGCAACGGGATTCGTTTTCTGCAGACAGAATGCTAGGGAAGGTCTGAATAACTCCCCGAAATCGGCGATAATACATCCATCGCCAAACCTATAGGATTCGTTGCTGCCATGGATCAGATCACCTTCTCCGAAGCCGAGTACCAGACCAAGAAGCGCAAGACGCGTCGCGAGA